>CAMCNM010000195.1 GCA_945876015.1 Gemmatimonas phototrophica | reverse complement strand
AGATCGAGACGTTGCCCCAGCCGTAGCGGCGGTCGAAGCCACCCGTCGAGTTGATCGACTGGGTGACCTCGAGCGGGTTGAACGTGTTGCGTCGCACGAAGTCCGCCGAGGACGTGTAGCGCGCGGCCAGCCTCAGGCTGGTGCGCTCGTCCATCTGCCAGGCGTGGTTGGTGTCGAACGCGAGCTCCCTTCCCCCCTCCTGGCGCCAGTACTGCCGCACGTTCACGTCGCCGTTCAGGAACTGGCGCAGCCAGCCGTAACGGAAGCTGCCGGTCAGCGAAGTGAAGTTCCCGCTGAACCAGTCCATGGCGAGGGTCATGTCGCTGTACTCGCTCTGGGCCCAGTAGAACCCGACGTTGCTCACCCGCCGGTTGTAGCCCCCCGACGTCCGCACGATCTCGTTCACGCCGAAGCGCGGCGTGAGCAGCCCGCTCACTCGGCCGGAGCCTAGGCTCTGGGCGAAGAACGGGAGGATCGCGACCGGCACGTCCGCGAAATAGAGCGTCACCGGGCGCGCGACCAGGATGCTCCCGGCGACGATCTTGACCTCGTTGGCGCTGAAGTGGAAATGCGGCACGTCGAGCTCGCACGACGTGAAGTCGGCGTGAACGCCCCACACGATGCCCGGAGTGACCGACGGCAGGTCGCCCGTCACGTACCACGTAGCGCCCTGGCTGTACTTGGTCTTGGCGCCGAGCGCTGTGCCGCGCTGCTCGGCGACGTCGTAGATGACCCGGCGGCTCTGGACCGGATCGCCCTCGGCGGGGCTGAACAGGGGCAGCCCCTCGGCGCGGATCATCCCATTCGCCTGATCGTACCGGATCACCGAGTCGGCGGTGAGCTGGGTTCCCTGCCGGTCGATGCTGGCCCGGTTAGTCGAGTCGCCCTGGAGCACGAGCAGCTGCGCCTGGGCGTCGTAGTCCGCGGAGGTACCGTGATAGCGCGTCGCCTCGTAGCCGGTGAGCCCGAGGATCGCGGCCATCACGGAGTCGGTAGGCACGCGTTCCGCCTGCCGGGCGCCGCGGGGAATCACCGTGACCGTGCCCGGTGCGCCGCGGAGCATCGCCGCCGAGTCCGCGGCGGTCATCGCGGCCGTATCGGGCGCCGGCGCTCGCTCGAGCCGGCGGAGCGATTCGCGCAGGCGGATCTGGACCGAATCGACCGCTTGGGCGGTCCCGCGCGCGGGCAAGCCGGAGCACAATGCCAGCGCCAGAGCCAGCCCGCCCCATCGCGAGATCTTCATCCTCTAATCTACCCCTCGCTCCGGTTCGCCTCCACGGCGCCTTCCGGGGGCTCGGTGGGGGGCTGGATCGTCGGCTCCGGCTCGGGTGGCGGCGGCTTCCGCACGAAGACCGCGAGCAGGATGCTGAACTCGTAGAGGATGATGAGCGGGAACATCAGCATGAAGGTGACCGTCATCGTGTCGCCGGGGCTGAGCACGGCCGCGGTGACAGTGCCGATCACGATGGCGTGGCGGCGCTTCTCGCGCAGGAACTTGGGCGTCACGAGTCCGAGCGACGCCAGGATCATGATCACGACCGGTAGCTCGAAGATGATGCCGAAGCTCAGCAGCAGCCGGATGACGAACGAGAGATACTCGTTCATCCCGATGATCCAGATCGCGGTGTCGGTCTGGAAGGTGTATAGGAATTTGAGCGTGATCGGCAGAGCGCCGAAGTACGCGAGGGATACGCCGAGCCCGAACAGAACCAGCCCCATGTACAGGGCCGGGATGATGACCCGCCTCTCCCTCTTCTCCAGCGCGGGCGAGAGGAATGACCAGAGCTGGAACAGGATGATCGGGAACGACAGCAGGATCCCGAGAATGATCGCGAGCTTGATCTCGAAGAAGAACGGCGTGAGCGGGTCGAGGACCGAGAGCTTCCCCTGCGGCAGGAACGGAACGATGGGCTTTATCAGCCACTGCGTGACGCCCAGGTAGTGGACGATCGCAAAGCCGACAATGGTGGCGAGGAGGAATGCCCCGCCGGCCTTGAAGATGCGCCGACGCAGCTCCTCCAGGTGATCCAGGAAGGGCATCTCGCCTCTGACATTGTAGCGCACCCGCGAACTCTCCTCCCTGAAGTGGCGCTACGGCAGCGGGAGCTCGACCTGGCTACGCGCCAGCTGCTCCCGTCGCTGCCTGACGTCCAACTCGTCCACGGCGTCCCGGAACTCCCCAGCGTCCTGGAAGTTGCGGTAGACCGAGGCGTAGCGGACGTACGCCACCCGGTCGAGCCCCTGGAGCGCGTCCATCACCAGCTGACCGATGCGCGCGCTCTCCATCTCCACCCCCGCCTCGCGGGAAAGGTCCTCCTCGATCTGATCGACGGCGGCCTCGATCTCGCTCGCGGAGACCGGGCGCTTGGCGCACGCCACCTTCATACTGCGCAGCAACTTGGCGCGATCGAAGTCCTCGGCGGCTCCGGTGCGCTTGTGCACCTGGATGGGACGCTCCTCCACCACCTCGTAGGTGGTGAAGCGGGTCTCGCACACCGAGCACTCCCGCCGGCGGCGGACGGCTCGGCCTCCCTTGCTGGTCCGGGTGTCCACCACGCGGTTGTCGGTGGCATCGCAATTGGGACAGCGCATGAGAGGTGGCCCCGACTACGGGGCTACCGGGTCTCCCGCAGCTTCTCGCCCGCGGGGCCGGCGGCGTTGCTGTCCGGATAGGTGTTCACCACCTGCTCCAGCAAGCTCTGGCCCTGCGTCTTGTTCCCGAGCGAGAGATGCAGAAGGCCCATGCGGTAGAGGGCGTCTGGCACCTTGGGCGAGGTGGGATGAAGCTCCCGGATCTGGCCGAAGGCCGCGAGAGCCTCGGGCTGATGGCCCTGCTGCTCCAGGATGTCGGCCAGGTAGAAGCGCGCATCGGGAGCGAGCTGGTGGGTCGGGTACTGCCCGAGGAAATCCGAGAACACTCGCTGCGCCGTGGCGAGCGAGCCGCGGTTGTACTGCTGCACGGCGGATCCGTAGATCTGGTCGGCGGTGCCCGCCGAGCCTCCCACGGACTGATCGGCCCCAGGGATGGCCTCGCCGCGCGAAGGCGCGGTCGCAACGCCGCCCCGCTTCATGTTTTCGAGATCGTCCCGCACCGCGGCGATGGTGCGCTGGTTCTGTCCGGTGAGCTCGGTCAGCGTGGAGAGCTGATCGAGGATCTGCTGGAGCTGGCGCGAGACGTCGCCCCTGACCTCGAACAACTGGTCGCCCTGGCGCCGAATCGTGTCCTGGGTGACTGCATTCTGCCGGGTGAGGGCGGCCAGCATGCTGTCCTGCCGCGCGGTCAGCGCGCTGATGTCCACACCCAGCCTGCGCAGGTCGCCCTTGGTGGCGCAGCCCGAGGAAACGAGCAGGGCGGCGGCCAGCGCCGCCGCCCTGCCAGAACGAATCCAATGTCTCTTCATCACTTCAAGCTCCCACTCAGCGCGGTGGCCTGAGCTCCTGGCCACCAGCGGTGATGACGAACTCGGCGCGCCGATTCTGCGCCCAGGCGGCCTCGTCGCTCCGGTTCACGAGCGGCTGCTCCTCCCCACGCGAGGTGGTGACGAAGCGGCCGGCGTCGAGGCCGAAGCTGGTGAAGAACGTCTTCACCGACTCGGCGCGGCTGCTGCCCAGCGCGAGGTTGTACTCGGTCGAGCCGCGCTCGTCCGCGTGGCCCACGATCTGGAGCCGCACGTCGGCGTTGGTACGCAAGATGTCTGCCTTCTCGCGCAGGATGCGCTCGGCGTCCGGCGTGATGGCGGCCTCGTCGTACTCGAAGTTTACCATCGCCTCGAGCGTGGTCCTGAGGGAGCCGGCGAGGCGGGCCGCCTCGGCCTGCGCGGCAAGCTGGCGAGCCGCCTCGGCGGCCGTGGCAGCGTCCGCTGCGGTGCGGACCCGAGCGATCGAGTCCTGGCGCGCGCGCTCCAGCTCCGCGGCCGACGGTCCGACCGGCGCGGGAGCCGGCGGCGGGTCCTTCTTACAGGCCGCGACAGTCACCGTCAGCATGATGGCGAGGGCGACGATAGGAAAGCGGCGTGCAGTCATCAGTGCTCCTTCGAATTTGTGGGGTGGTCCAGGAAATTGTGCCTTGAATCCAGATCTGCCCTGCATATAGGGCCTGTAGCGTAATGACGCAATGGTCTCATCGACCGGTCCTCATCCCCCTCCCAGGGAGGGAGACCACGCGGGCACATCGATTACCACGCTGGGCAGGATGACCCGCGTGTTGCCCGTGGCCACGTCCACCACATAGAGCCCCCTACCGTTGCTCCGCTCTCCCTTGAACACCAGGTGCCGCCCGTCGGGCGCCCAGGAGGGATCCTCGTTGTTTCCCTCCCGGGTGAGCTGCCGAACGCGCCGTCCGCGGTCGGCGACGTTCGCCACCAGGATGTGATACTGGCCACGCCGGATCGCCCCGTGGAACGCCACCATGCCCCCGGTCGGGGACCAGTCGGGCGAGGTGAAGTATCCGGGTCGATCGAACGCGTAGGGCGAGACCAGATCGGCTTCGCCC
>CAMCNM010000194.1 GCA_945876015.1 Gemmatimonas phototrophica | reverse complement strand
CGATCGCCGACGAGATCTTCCGCGAGGTGGGTGACCGGATCGACGCCGTGTTCGTGCCGGTCGGGGGCGGCGGGCTGATCGCGGGCATCGCGGGATACCTGAAGGAGGTCGCCCCCGACGTGAAGATCATCGGGGTCGAGCCGTTCGAGGCCGCCGCAATGTATCGCTCGCTCGAGGCGGACCGGAGGGTCACGCTCGACACGGTCGGGATCTTCGTGGACGGCGTGGCCGTGAAGGAGGTCGGCGAAAAGACCTTCGCGATCGCGCGTGAGACCGTGGACGAGATCGTGCGCGTCACGAACGACGAGGTCTGCGCGGCGATCAAGGACATCTTCGAGGACACCCGCTCGATCACCGAGCCGGCCGGCGCGCTCGCCATCGCCGGGCTCAAGCGCTGGGTGGCCGACAAGGGAGAGACCGGCCGACATCTGGTCGCGATTCTGAGCGGCGCCAACATGAACTTCGACCGGCTGCGCTTCGTCGCGGAGCGCGCCGAGCTGGGCGAGGCGCGCGAGGCCATCTTCGCCGTGACCATCCCTGAGCGCGCCGGTGCGTTCCGCGAGTTCTGCGGCACGATCGGCCATCGGGTCGTGACCGAGTTCAACTACCGGCTGAGCTCGCGGAGCGCCGCGCACATCTTCGTGGGCATCAGCGTGCAGTCGCGCGAGGACGCCGCCGATCTCGGCCGCCGCCTGTCCGAGGCCGGGTACGAGACGCAGGACCTCTCCGACAACGAGATGGCCAAGCTGCATGTCCGCCACATGGTGGGCGGGCACGCACCCGCCGAGGTGCGAAACGAGATCGCCTGCCACTTCGAGTTCCCCGAGCGTCCGGGCGCCCTGCTCCGGTTCCTCGACACGCTGGGCGGGCGCTGGAACATCTCGCTCT
Organism: Gemmatimonas phototrophica; assembly: GCA_945876015.1. Taxonomy (GTDB): domain Bacteria; phylum Gemmatimonadota; class Gemmatimonadetes; order Longimicrobiales; family Gaopeijiaceae; genus UBA2988. The sequence goes on along the minus strand of CAMCNM010000194.1, from coordinate 3,605 downwards.
TCCACTACCGGAATCACGGCGCCGACTTCGGCCGGGTGCTCGCCGGATTCGAGGTGCCGGAGAACGAGCGGGGCGACTTCCGCGCGTTTCTGGAGACCCTCCACTATCCGTACGCGAGCGAGCCGGACAATGCGGCGTACCGGATGTTCCTGAAGTAAGCATTCGCTTCGTCCCGCCCATGCGAAGACTTTCCCTCCTCCTCGCCGCCCTCGCGCCTCTCCCGATGGCGGCACAAGCGCCGTACGGACCGCTCTCGAGCCAGGAGTCGGGTCCGCTCCAGCGCGTCGGCTTCACCCACGTGGTGGACCGCGCGGACCTGGTCGAGACCGGAGCGATCCAGTTCGAGTCGTGGGTCGGGTACTCGAACATCTTCGAGAACGACTCGAGCGCGACGCATCACCTGAACATGGATCTGGAGCGCCTGTCCACCGACATCGGCGTGCGGTGGGGAGCGAAACGGCGTCTCGAGGCCGGAGCGCGCTTCGCGTTCGAGACCACGGGCGGGGGGGTCCTCGACGGTTTCATCACGGACTGGCACAAGCTGTTCGGGCTGCCCGACGCGGACCGCGGGAAGTATCCCTTCGGCGCCTACGCGCAGATGCTGACCGACGCCACCGGCAAGGTGCGCCTCGACCTCCCAAAACGAACCATGGCCCTGGAGGACGTGCGGCTCTCCGCCAAGTGGCGCGCCTGGCAGAGCGCCGATGGTCGGAAGCTGCTCAGCCTGAGCGGGATCGCTCGCCTCCCGATCGAGGACGACCACGTCGGTCCGCGGCGCGTCGATGTGGCCGCATCGGCGCTCGCGCGCTCCTCGTGGACGCGCTGGCACCTGCACGGGACGGTGGGCGCCGCCACCGTGCGTGAGGCGCAGGACTACGACGGGCTCCTCAGGGGCGGCTCGTTCTTCGCCGACGTCGCGCTCGAGCGCGCGCGCACGTTCTCGTCGCGCCTGAGCGCCGTCGCGCAGATCTCGCTCGAGTCGCCGCGCCTCCAGGGCTTCGACGAGCCCGAGATCGACGGATGGCCGGTCAACCTCGTGCTCGGCATGAGCGGCCAGCTCGGGGAGCGCTGGTCGATGGACGTGGGCTTCTCGGAGGACATCCCTCCCGAGTCGCCCGCCGCCGATTTCACCCTGGGAATCGGTATCCGCCGGACCTGGTAGGGGCCCCCGGAAGAAGCTGGCTTCGGGGGGATCTTCGGTTTATCTTCGGATCGTGCCTTCCGCCACTTCCTACGTAGAGCTCCACTGCCACTCCGGCTTCTCCTTTCTGGACGGAGCCTCCCACCTGGACGAACTGGTCCAGCGGGCGCTCGAGCTGGGCTATCCTGCCCTCGCCCTGACCGACCACAACGGCCTGTACGGCTCCATGGAGTTCGCCCGGGGCGCACGGCAGAACGGGCTGTTTCCGATCACGGGCGCGGAGGTGACGCTGCGCGACTGCTTCCCCGCCGTCGATGGCGCCGCGCCCGACATTCCCGGTCCGCACGGCGGCCATCACGTCACCCTGCTGGCCGAATCCCCCGCCGGTTACGCGAACCTTTGCAGGCTGCTCACCAGGACCCACATGGAGAGCCCGCGCGAGGATCCGCGCCTCCCGCTGGACGCGCTGCTCGACCCGGCGCGCACCGAGGGGATCATCCTGTTGACGGGCTGCCGGAAGAGCCCGTTGCTCGCCGCGCTCGACTCCAGCGTGGCCGAGGGCGAAGCGCTGGCGCGCCGCATGGTCGAGGTCTTCGGCGTGGGCGGAGTGTTTGTCGAGCTCCAGGACAACCAGGTGAAGGGAGACGGAGCCCGGATGCGCGCGCTCGGTGCGCTGGCCGACCGGCTGGGCATCCCGGTGGTCGCGACCGGAAACGTCCACTATCACCGTCCCGAGCGGCACCGCCTCCAGGACGTGCTGGTCGCGATCCGGAGCGGAGCCACGCTCGACGGCTCACACGAGATGCGGCGTCCGAACGCCCTCTTCCATCTCGCGTCGCCCGCGGAGATGGCCGTGCGCTTCGCCGGGAGGCCCGACGCGCTGGCCGGCACGCTGAACATCTCCGAACGGTGCATGAGTTTCGATCTGACCGAGGATCTCGGCTACGTCTTCCCCGACTTCGAGGGGAGCGCCAACGGCGGCGCGATGGAAACGCTGGCCGCGGTGTGCCTCGCCGAGGTCTCCCGCCGCTACGAGCCTGGCTCGCGCTGGCAGCGCGAAGCCGAGGAGCGGATCCAAAACGAGCTCAGGCTCGTGGACCTGCACGGGCTGGCCGGCTTTTTCCTGGTCTACCGCGACATCATGAACCTCGCGAAGGAGGTCGCGGCCGACCTGCGCGTCGGCGCCCCGCGCGCGCACGCGAACCTGCCGCCGGGACGCGGGCGTGGCTCGTCGGTCTCGTCGATCATCTGCTACCTGATCGGGCTCTCCAACATCGATCCGGTGAAGGCGGACCTCTTCCTCGGGCGCTTCCTCAACGAAGCGCTCCGGAGCGTGCCCGACATCGACCTGGACTTCTCCCGCGACATCCGGGAGGAACTGATCCTGCGCGTCTACCGGAAGTACGGCGCGGACCACGTCGGCCTGGTGTGCACTTTTCCGAGCTACCGCCTGCGCTCGGCGGTGCGCGAGATCGGCAAGGCGCTCGACCTGCCCCAGGGCGAGACCCTGAAGCTCTCCAAGCTGGCCGAGCACCACTCGGCGAACGGGCTCCGCGAGGAGATGGAGCTGATCCCGGAGTTCAAGGACAAGCTGGCCGCTCCACTCTGGATTCTGCTCAACGAGCTCGCCGAGGACATCGCCGGTTTACCCCGCCACATCTCGCAGCACGTGGGCGGGATGGTCATCTCGAGCCGGCCGCTCATCGAGATGGTGCCGCTCGAGCCCGCCGCCTGGGAGGGCCGCGTGCTGGTGCAGTGGGAAAAAGATTCCTGCGAGGACGCGGGGTTCATCAAGATCGACTTCCTCGCGCTCGGGATGCTGTCGCTGGTCGAGGACGCGGTGGACCTGATCGCGGTGCGCACGGGCGAGCCGCCCGACCTCTCACGCATCGATTTCGCCGACGAGGCCGTCTACGACCGGATCTGCACGGGCGATACGGTGGGCATGTTCCAGGTCGAGAGCCGCGCCCAGATCCAGATGATCCGCCGCGTGCGACCGAGGAACCTGGAGGACCTGGCGGTCCAGGTGGCGATCGTGCGGCCCGGCCCGATCGTGGGCGGCGCGGTGAACCCGTACGTGCGCCGCCGCGAGCAACTGCGCGCCGATCCCGGCTTCAAGATCCCCTACGACCACCCGCTGCTGGCCGAGGCGCTCGGCGAAACGCTCGGCGTGGTGATCTTCCAGGACCAGGTGCTCAAGGTAGCGCAGGCGCTCGCCGGCTTCACCGACGGCCAGGCCGAGGAGCTGCGCCGCGCGATGAGCCGGAAGCGCTCGAAGGATGCGCTCCGCTCCCACTGGGCGGCGTTCCGCGAGGGGGCGGCCCGGAAGGGGGTGGACGAGGCCACCGCGCGCACCGTGTTCACCCAGGTGGTGGCGTTCAGCGAGTTCGGCTTCCCCAAGTCGCACGCGGCCGCGTTCGGGCTGCTCGCGTACCAGTCGGCCTGGCTCAGCCACTACCACCCG
>CAMCNM010000193.1 GCA_945876015.1 Gemmatimonas phototrophica | reverse complement strand
CTGCAACGTCGAGCTGCACACGCGGGACAACCTGGTGCAGCGCCTCAAACCGCGCGCCAACCTCGACGTCAACGGCCACTGGATGTGCGACTTCGGCCGCCAGGACTACGAGTGGATCAACCAGGGCGATCGCCTGGAGGTCCCGCTGGTCCGGAACGAGAAGGGAATGCGCGCCACCGGCTGGAAGGAGGCGCTCGGCGGGCTGCTCCCGGGGATCGGAAGCGGGTCGGTGCGGGCGCTCGTGAGTCCGTTCCTGGCCAACGAGGATCTGGGCGCGGTGCGCGCGCTGGTGGATCACATGGGCGGTGGTGAGATCGTCTATCGCTCGCCCCGAGCTCCGGACGAGACCCCGCTCAAGGGCTATCCCAAGCTGGTGCGGCGCCGCGATCTCGCGCCCAACGTGAACGGCGCCGAGTTGCTGCGCATGAAGCGGGTCGGGGATGACCAGGCCGCCGGTGGTCTGGACTCATTGGCCACCCACACGGGTGTGATCCTGGTGGTCGGGGACGACCTGGCCGACCAGCCGGAGACGTTCGGCGACCGTGCGGCGCTCTACGTGTTCATGGGCACCCACCCCGCGGCCGCGGCGTCGCGCGCGCACTACGTGCTCCCGATCACCACGTTCGCCGAGCAGGAAGGCACGTTCACCAACCACGAGAACCGCGTGCAGCGCTTCTGGCCGGGGCTCGAGGCTCCGGGCGCGTCCCGTCCCGCGTGGCTGGTCCTGGGCGCTCTGTTGGCCGAGCGGACCGGCAAGACCCCCCACACGAGGCCGGAGGCCGCCTTCGAGGCGATTCCGGCGTTCGGCGGGCTGACCTACGAGACGGTGGGAACGCGGGGAGCCGTGCTCGGCTCGTCGCCGAAGCTCACCGCGGGGGCGGCCGGGGACTGACGTGAACGGACTCGCCCCCCTGTTCTTCATGATCACGTCCACCGTGAAGGTGGTGACCGTCTTCAGCGTGCTGATGGTCGCCGTCGCCTATACGACACTCGCCGAGCGGAAGATCAGCGCCTGGCTCCAGGATCGTCACGGTCCGAACCGGGTCGGCCCGTGGGGGATCCTCCAGCCGCTCGCGGACGGGGTCAAGAACATCGCGAAGGAAGAGACGATGCCGGGCACGTCGGCCAAGCCGTACTTCGTGCTCGGACCGATGATCTCGATGATCCCCGCGCTGGTGACGTTCGCGGTAATCCCCTTCGCCGCGCCGCTCCCGACCCCGTGGGGCACGGTCCCGATGATCGTGGCGGATGTGCCGATCGGGATCCTCTACATCATGGCGCTGTCGTCGCTCGGCGTGTACGGCCTCGTGCTGGGCGGGTGGGCGTCGAACAATAAGTACGCGTTCCTGGGCGGACTGCGCGCGTCGGCCCAGATGGTGAGCTACGAGGTGGCGCTCGGCCTTTCGCTGGTGACCGTGCTCATGGTCACCGGCAACGTCACGCTGACCCAGGTCGTGTTCGAGCAGCAGCGGCTACAGCTCTGGTACATCCTGCCGCTCTCGCTCGGGTTCATCCTGTTCGTGATCAGCGCGTTCGCCGAGACGAACCGGCTCCCCTTCGACATGCCCGAAGCCGAATCGGAGCTGGTGACCGGATACCACACCGAATACTCGTCGATGAAGTTCAGCATGTTCTTCATCGCCGAGTACGCTCACGTCATCACCCAGTCGGCGCTCATGGCGACGCTCTTCCTGGGCGGCTGGGACATCCCGGTCTGGCACGGCGACGACGCGTTCTTCTTCCAGGGCCAGTGGATCTCGGGCTTCGACGCCGCGGGCGCGCCTGTGCTCGCCGCGCTCGCGTGGTGGAAGACGCTGCTCACGCTCGGGATGTTCCTGCTCAAGACCGGGTTCTTCGTGTTCGTCTACATCTGGGTGCGCTGGACGCTGCCGCGCTTCCGCTACGACCAGGTGATGCAGCTGGGGTGGAAGGTCATGCTTCCGACCGCGCTCACCTACGTGGTGGTGATTGCCGGCACCCTGCTCGTGCTCGACGAGGTCGGCGTCCCGTTCGGGCTCAGGTTCGGCCTGGTCCTGACCGCCGTGAGCGCGGTGGCCACGGGGATCTTCGTGTTCTGGCTGGACCGCGATCGGATCATCGGCGGGGCCTCGCACCCGGCCCGGGGGCCGCTGCCGCCCCGAATGCCTTCGGTGGACGTGCCCAAGCTGCCTGCCAGCGTGGGAGGAGACTGACATGTCGGTGACCGTGAAGGTGATGCAACGCCCGGAGGCGGGGCGCACCTCGTACCTGCGCGCCGCCCTCAAGGGGATGAGTCTCACCTTCAAGCATCTCGTCAATCCGAGGCGCGCGACGCTCCAGTATCCCGAGGAGCAGCCCGACCTGAGCCCGCGCTGGCGCGGCACCCATCGCATGGAGGTGCACGCCGACGGCCGGCCGAAGTGCGTCGCGTGCGGCCTCTGTCCCACGGTCTGTCCGGCCAACTGCATCCGGCTGGTGGGCGGTGAGGACGACATGGGGAACCGCTACCCGGTCGTGTACGAGATCGACGAGTTCCGCTGCATCTTCTGCGGGATGTGCCAGGAGGTCTGCCCGGTCGAGGCGATCCACGTGGGCGTGCACTTCGAGAACGCCGAATACACGCGTGACCGCTTCGTCTACGATCTCGACCGCCTGATGGAGCAGGAGCATCCGACTACGCTTCTTTGGGATCCTTCGGACCCGAAGTCGGAGTGAAGACCTTCATGGAAGGACGCGTCAAATCGATGCGAGCCAAGGAGGGCGAGGCGAGACGACTGAGGCGTACGACAGTACGCCGCATGGAGTCGAGTCCGAAGACCGACGCCGGATTCGCGGCGATTTCACGCGTCCGCCAATGATCGACATCCTCTTCTACGTATTTGCCGCCCTCGCCCTGGGCGGAGCCATGGGAGTGGTCGCCGGCCGGAATCCGGTCGCCAGCCTCCTCTCCATGGTCGTGTGCCTGGCGTCGGTCGCGTGCATCTACGTGCTGCTCGAGGCCCACTTCCTCGCCGCGGTGCAGATCATCGTGTACGCGGGCGCGATCATGGTGCTGTTCCTGTTCGTGATCATGCTCCTGAACCTCGGCCACGACTACCAGCCGGACCTCAAGGCCGGGCTGTGGTCGTTGCTCGCCTTCGGGCTGAGCGGCGCGATGTTCGGATTCCTGGGGCGGCAGTTCTGGGGGAGCAGCGCCATGATCGCTACCGCGGGCGCTGCGGTGGATGCGCAGGTCGAGCAGTACGGCGCGATCGGTGCGATCGCGCGGCCGCTCTATACGACCTACGTGGTGCCGTTCGAGATCACCGGTATCCTTCTCCTCGTCGCCATCGTCGGAGCCCTCGTGCTGGCCAAGAGGAACGTGTGATCATCACCCCGGTCCTGATCCTGTCGGCCTTCCTGTTCGTGATCGGCGCGTTCGGCGTCCTCGTGCGCAGGAACGCGATCATCATGTTCCTCTGCATCGAACTCATGCTGAACGCGGTCAACCTCACGTTCGTGGCGCTGTCGCGCGTGGTCGGGATCGAAGGTCAGATCTTCGTCTTCTTCGTCATGACGGTGGCCGCGGCCGAGGCGGCCGTCGGCCTCGCGATCATCATCTCGATCTTCCGCCATTACGAGACGGTGAACGTGGACAACTTCAACCTCCTGAAGTGGTAGCCCGGTGAGCCTTCCCCTCGGATTGCTCGCTTCGGTCGCCGCCATGGCCCAGGAGGCCGCGGAGGCCGCCGAGCCGACCGGAGGTGAGTTCCATCCGCTCCTGCCGGGGCTGATCCTCCTCTTCCCGCTGCTCGGGTGCCTGATCAACGGCGCCCTCGCGCTCGCCGCGGGAAAGCGCGCCGCGGACGCGAACCGCGCCGGTGGCGAGTGGAAGCTGCCCGACGCCGATCGTCCCGCCACGCACACGCTGCCGTCCCTGATCGGACCGGGGGTCCTGCTCGGCGCGTTCCTGGTGGTCCTCGTGAACTTCCTGCGCATGCAGGGAGCCCATCTCGAGGAGCCCGTGGTGGTGAGCTACTGGAGCTGGATCGCGACCGGCACGTTCCACGTCGCGTTCGCGATGCAGCTGGATCAGCTCTCGATGGTGATGATGATGATCATCACCGGTGTCGGGTTCCTGATCCACGTGTTCAGCGTCGGCTACATGAAGGACGACCCGGGTTATCCCCGGTACTTCACGTATCTGAACCTGTTCGTCTTCTTCATGCTCATCCTGGTGAGCGGATCGAGCTTCCCGCTCATGTTCGTGGGTTGGGAGGGCGTCGGTCTCTGCAGCTATCTGCTGATCGGATTCTGGTTCAAGGACCGGGAGAAGGCGGACGCGGGAAAGAAGGCCTTCATCGTCAACCGCATCGGTGACGTTGGCTTTCTGCTCGCGATGTTCCTGCTCTACAACACGTTCGGGACGCTCGATTTCGCTCCGGTGTTCGAGGCCGCGCCGACCACGCTGATCTACGGCGGTACGCTGGTCACCGCGGTGACGCTCTTCCTGCTCCTCGGGGCCACCGGGAAGAGCGCCC
>CAMCNM010000192.1 GCA_945876015.1 Gemmatimonas phototrophica | reverse complement strand
GCCCTTCGTGACGAGCGGAACGCGCTCGGGAGGCGTGGTCGGAGCCAGCAGGCGGATCCAGTCGAGCCCCGCCTCCTTCACCTGGTCCTCGAGCTCCGGATCCGATCCCACGGGAAGATCGGTGAGGAGGATGCCGTCCGCCCCCGCGTCCGCAGCTTCGAGGCAGAACCGTCCCAGCCCCCGCCGCATCACGGGATTCAAGTAGGTGAAGAGCACGACGGGTGTGTCCCGCCGCGCCCGGAACGTGCGCACCGCCTCGAGCACCGTGTCCACCGTCGTGCCCTTCTGCAGCGACGCGAACGATGAGCGCTGGATGGTCGGGCCGTCGGCGAGCGGATCGCTGAACGGGATGCCCACCTCGAGGACGTCGGACCCGGCGTCGGCCGCGGCCTCCATCATCTCCACCGTGGTGGAGCGCTCGGGGAATCCCGCGGTGATGTAGGGGATCAGCACGGCCCGGCCTTCTGCCGCGCGCTCCTGGAAGCGCCGGCCGATCGCGGACAGGGTGGTCCCGTCCCGAAGGCCGGACACGACAGGGGTCATCAGGTAAGGTAGTCGGAGAGCTGGACCGCGCGGATGGCTTTCGAGAGGGTGACGAAGAGCTCCTTGACCCCCGCGATGGGCAGCGTGGACGGTTCACTCCACTCCCCTCCCCCGGATGGCACCGCCGACGGGGCCATCGGAGTGGTCCGCTCCCGGAACGATCCGGAGCCGGAATCGGGAATGGAAGTGGACATCGCGCTCCCTTACTACTTGGACGGTCGCGCCAGGAGGGCGCCCCGGCCCTCGACCTTGGCCACGTGGGCCACATCCTTGTCACCACGCCCGCTCAGACACACCACCAACGGTCCGCGATCGCCATAATGCTTGGCCGCGCGGAGCGTGTGCGCCACCGCGTGGGCCGATTCGAGCGCTGGGATTATCCCCTCGAGGCGGGCGAGGCGATGGAAGGCGTCCAGCGCCTCGTCATCGGTCACCGAAACGTAGCGGGCGCGCCCCGTGTCCTTGAGCCACGAATGCTCCGGTCCGACCCCGGGATAGTCGAGCCCGGCGGAGACGGAATGTGCCGGCGAGACCTGCCCGTCCGCGTCCTGGAGAAGATAACTCAGGGCTCCATGTAGCACACCCGGAACACCTGCGGCCAGTGACGCGGAATGACGGCCGCTCCCGAGGCCTTCCCCGGCGGCCTCGACCCCCACCAGTTCGACCGCCGCGTCCCCCACGAACGCATGGAACGCGCCCATCGCGTTGGAACCGCCCCCGACGCACGCGATCACCGCGGCGGGCAGGCGGCCTTCGACCGCGAGGATCTGCTCGCGCGCCTCGGCTCCGATCACGGTCTGGAAATCCCGCACCATGCGGGGGAACGGATCGGGTCCGACGACGGAGCCGATGATGTAGTGCGTTCCGGTCACGTTGGTGACCCAGTCGCGGATGGCTTCGTTGGTCGCGTCCTTCAGGGTGCGCGTCCCCGAGCCGACGGGCCGGACCTCGGCCCCGAGCAGCTCCATCCGGTAGACGTTGAGCGCCTGCCGGTCCACGTCCTCCTCGCCCATGTACACGACGCACTCGAGGTCGAAGAGCGCGCACGCGGTGGCGGTAGCGACCCCGTGCTGGCCGGCGCCCGTCTCCGCGATGATCCGCTTCTTTCCCATGCGGCGCGCGAGCAGCGCCTGGCCGAGCGTGTTGTTGATCTTGTGCGCGCCGGTGTGGTTCAGGTCCTCGCGCTTCAGGTAGACCGCGGGTCCGCCCGCTACGGCCTCGAGTCGGCGTGCGCGGTAGAGCGGCGTCGGCCGCCCGACGAAGTCGGTGAGCAGGGCGTTCAGCTCGCGCTGGAACGCGGGATCCCTGCGCGCTTCCTCGTAGGCGCGCTCGAGCTCCTCGAGCGCGGCCATCAGCGTCTCGGGGACGTAGCGGCCTCCGTAGGGGCCGAAACGACCAGGTCTGGCTTCCATCGTCTCCTGCTTCATTGTTCGCCCCCTGCCGAGCGCGCCGCCCGGATGAATGCCTCGACTTTGGCCGGATCCTTCTGACCCGGCACGGATTCCACGCCCGAACTCACGTCCACGACATCCGGAGTGAGGCGCGTCACGGCCTCGGCCACGGTTTCGGGGGTGAGGCCACCCGCCGTCACGAGCGCGAGCCCCGGCGGCAGATCCGCGCGCAACCTCTCGATCAGCTCCCACGGAAAGCGCACGCCAGCACCCCCGACGTGGTCGCGATGCCATCCATCCACGAGCAGCGCGTCGGCGTGGTCCGCGAACCGATCGGCGGCGCGGCTCAGCTCGTCGGCCGTGCGCGGACGGATCGCCTTCCAAATGGCCCAATTCCCCTCGCGGCGCAACTCGTCCAGCGTCTCGGGGGATTCATCCCCGTGCAGCTGGAGCACGGACGCGCGCACCTGTCGGGCCTTCACAACCGCCTCGCCGGTCGGCTCGTCCACCATCACCGCCACGAGCGGCGGCCCGCCCTGCTGCGCGAACTCGCGCGCGACGACCGCCGATACCGATCGCCCGAATCCCTCGGAGAGGATCGCCCCGAGATAGTCCGCGCCGGCCAGCGCGGCGTGGCGCGCGTCCTCGGGCCGAGTGATCCCACAGATCTTCACGCGCACATCGGTCGTGCGCTCGCTCACCGTGCGGGCTCCGCGTCCGCCCGCTCCGCCCGCGGCCGCCCCGCCAACGCGCGCGCCTGGACGCCTGGATCATGGTGCTTCAGCAGCGCCTCGCCGACCAGCACCGCGTGCACGCCCCGTTCGCCCAGACGCTCCACGTCCTCCGGCGTCCGGACGCCGCTCTCCGAGACGATCACGGCACCGGCCGGGACGTGCGCAAGCAGTCCGAACGTCGTGTCGAGCGTGGTGCGGAAGCTCGCCAGGTCGCGGTTGTTGATGCCCACGATACGAGCTCCCGAGGCGAGGGCGCGATCGAGCTCCGGCGCGCTATGCGCTTCGACCAGCGCCGACATTCCGAGGGACTCGGCGAGCTCGCGCAACGAGCGCAGGAGCGCGTCGTCGAGGATGCGCACGATCAGGAGGATCGCGTCGGCACCCCCGATGCGCGCCTCGAGCACCTGCTCCTCGACGAGCGTGAAATCCTTCCGGAGCACCGGAACGGCCACCGCGTCCCGCACCGCGGCGAGGTCCGCGAGGCTCCCGCCGAACCATGGGCCGTCCGTGAGCACGCTGATCGCGCTCGCTCCCGCCCGGGCATAGTCGCGCGCCAGGGTCGCGGGATCGAGGTCGGGCCGGATCGAGCCGGCACCGGGCGACCGCCGCTTCACCTCGGCGATCAGTGCCACCGTGTCCCCACGTAGGAGGGCGGCCTCGAAACCCCGCGGAGCCGGAGCGTCCGCGCAGGCGCGCCGGAGGGCGGCACCCCGCCCAAGCAGGGCAGCCGCTTCCGCCCGCTTCGTCTCCACGATCCGCTCGAGGACATCCCCGCCAGCGCCGGATCCTTGCGTTTCGGTCAACGTTCGGGTATCCTTTTTCGGTGCCTGTTCGGGTGCTTTGCGTCGGTATCTGGCGAACTGCCGGAGCCCATGCCGGGTGCCCTACCCCCCGATGGAGGCGGCCGGATGCCCCTGACGAAGCGACAAAAAGAGATCCTCGATCACATCGATGGATTCATCGGCGAGCGGGGATACGCTCCCAGCTTCGAGGAGATCGCACAGCACTTCGGATACTCCTCGCTCGCAACGGTCCATGAACACCTGTCGAATCTGGAGCGGAAGGGATACATAAGGAAGTCCTACAACGAGAGCCGTTCGATCAAGCTGGTGAAGCCCGACATCGGACCCCAGGCGATCGAGCTCCCTCTGTACGGTAGCGTCGCGGCCGGCCTCCCCATCGAGGCCATCTCGGGTACCGAGACGCTCGCCGTTCCCCCTGACATGGTACGCCGCGGCCGGGACAACTACGTCCTCAGGGTCCAGGGCGACTCGATGATCGAGGAGCAGATCCGGGACGGGGACTACATCGTCGTGGCCGCGCAGGACACCGCCGAGAACGGCCAGATGGTCGTGGCGCTGGTCGGGGGCGAGGCTGCCACGGTGAAGAAGCTCTACCGCGAGCCGGGCAACCGGGTGCGGCTGCAGCCGGCGAACGTCACGATGGATCCGATCATCGTGGACGCCAGGAACGTGAAGGTCCAGGGAATCGTCGTCGGAGTCATCCGAAAGTACTAGGAGAGAGGATCAATCATGCGCACGCGTGTATTGGCTCGTGAGGTGGTTCCGGGAACGGCATGGCCGCGACGCACGTTCGCGGTGGGCAAGCTGACCCGTAAATCGGCGGAGATCCTGCTTTCCGAGGGCAACCGGGCGTTCCCAGCGCCGTTCCTTCTCAAGGCGGTCGTGAGCGGAGCCCGCGAGCCGAGGTTGGGTCAGACGATCCACTGAACCGACGTCAGGAGCTAGCTGCCCGTGGTAAAACCAGGCGCTGTGATGGCTGCGGCGGTGAGTGGGAAATTGTAAATTGACGCATGGCCATGGGAATGCGCAGGGACCGAGAGCGGCAAGGGGATCTGTGGA
>CAMCNM010000191.1 GCA_945876015.1 Gemmatimonas phototrophica | reverse complement strand
CCCGGGACCTCTTCCTTACCAAGGAAGCGCTCTACCGCTGAGCTATCAGAGCGGGCGATGACGCTGAAATCAGCCTGATCCGGCGTTAGGCTCCGTGTCGCTCCTTGCGGCGTACCTTTTCAGGTACGCCTCAGTCGCGATACTCGCCTTCCTTGGCTCAGACTGATTTGAGCGCATCGGTCGATCATGCTGCCCGATCGACCATACCCCTGCTCGCTCAAACCCCGACCGCTCAGCTGCCCTGCTTCCTGCCTTCCTGGTCTCAAACTCTCTACTCAGAGCGGGAGACGGGATTCGAACCCGCGACCCTCAGCTTGGAAGGCTGATGCTCTAGCCAACTGAGCTACTCCCGCGAAAATCCCCCGCACCGGTCTGACCCAAGTGGTGGGAGAAGGATTCGAACCTTCGTAGGCATAAGCCAGCAGATTTACAGTCTGCCCCGGTTGGCCGCTTCGGTATCCCACCCCGAACACCTCTTGGCCTCCACTCACGACAACGACAAAAAAGGCCTTCTCAGGCCTTGTCCAGAAATGAGCTTTGCAAACTAACCCTGGCTCCGGAAGGGAGCAAGGGAGGCGGGGCACCCCTGGAAAGGGACCGGGGAGCTCTCGAGGGCGCTGTCCTCCCTCCGGGGCTCGCAAAAATGGCAGGTCAGGGCTTGTTCAGGTCCTTCGGAGCGCAGGTCTTCGCGAGATACTCGCACAGGGTGTTCTCGTAGACCTCGTTCATCGTGATGAAGCTGTTCCGGTCGAAGGCGGCCCCGTGGGCCCCGGGAGGATAGAACCGGAAATCGGCGTCCTTGCCCGCCGTGGTGAGCGCGGTCAGGAGCTGGAAGGTGTTTTGGGCATGGACGTTCTCGTCCATGGCGGAATGGATGAGCAGGAGATGCCCCTGGAGCCGTTTGGCCAGCGGGATCGTCGAGCTGCCGTCGTATCCCTTCTCGTTGGCCGAGAGCAGGCCCATGTAGCGCTCCGTATAGATCGTGTCGTACAGCCTCCAGTCGGTCACCGGCGAGTTCGCGATGCCGAGCGCGAACAGCTCGGGATAGCGCAGCATCGTGTAGATGGTGCTGTATCCGCCGTAGCTGGTGCCCTGGATGCCGATCCGCGCCTTGTCCACGTACGGCTGGGAGCCCAGGTACCTGGCGACCTCGGCGAAGTCGTGGCTCTCCCATTCGCCCAGGCGCTGGTAGACGATCTCCATGAAGTCGCGGCCGTAGTTCCCCGAGCCGCGGTTGTTCAGGCCGACCACGATGTAGCCCTGCTGCGCGAGATACTGGTTGTATCCGTCGCTCTCGAATTCGTCGTACACCTGCTGCGACCCGGGTCCGCCGTAGATCGAGATCAGAACGGGATACTGCTGCGCAGGATTGAAATCGGGCGGCTTGATCATCGAGCCGTCGAGCTGGACGCCGTCCGCGGTGGTGAAGCGGAAGGGCTCCAGCGGCGAGTACGCGTGGGTCTGGAGCCACTGCGTGGTCGGACCGTTGTCCTCGAGCGTGGCGAGCTTCTTCCCCGCCGAGGACCAGAGCTCGACCTGCGTGGGCTGCTCCACGTTCGACCATCTATCGATGTAGAACTTTCCGTTCGGCGACATGTCGACCGAGTGGTGGCCGCGGCTCTGGGTCAGCCGCTTCTTGCCGGTTCCGTCGAACTTGATCGAGTAGAGCTGCCGCTCCAGTGGCGAGGCCTCGGTGGACGTGTAGTAGATCGTCTTCGACTGCGGATCGACGCCCTCGACGCGCGTCACGACCCACGGGCCCTGGGTCACCTGATTGACGAGCTTCCCGGTGTAGTCGTAGCGGTAGACGTGCTGCCGCCCGTCGCGGTCCGAGATCCAGAGGACGTCGCGCGTACCCTCGGGGAAATAGAGGTAGTCCTGGATGTCGGCGAAGAAATCGAACACGTCGATCCAGGCGTTCGACTTCTCCTCGAACAGCAGCCTCTTGCCGCCCGTGTTCACGTCGAACAGGTAGACCTTGAAGTCGTTCTGGGTGCGGTTGAGCGTGGTGACGGCGAGCGTGTCCTTGAGGGCGGTCCAGTAGATGCGGGGAACGTAGAACTCCCCGGACTCGCCGACATCCAGCCAGCGAGGCTCGCCGCCGTTCACGTCCGCGACACCGATGCGCACGGTGGGATTGTGATCGCCGACCTTGGGGTAGGCGATGCTCACCCACTCGGGATGCTTCCCCTCGTAGTCCGTGATCTGGATCGTCGGCACGCCGCGCTCGTCGGTCTGCCAGAACGCGACCTTCCGGCTGTCGGGCGACCAGCGCCACGCCTGCGTCTGCCCGAACTCCTCCTCGTAGACCCAGTCGAAGACACCTGCGAAGATCGAGTCGCTGCCACCCGTGGTGAGCCGACGCTCCTGCGCGGTGCTCAAGTCGTACGAGAACAGATCGCCGCCTCGCTCGTATCCGAGCCTGGTCCCGTCGGGCGAGAGCTCCGCGGTGCGCGCATCGTCCGCAGCCAGCTTGATGCTCTTGTCGGCCAGCGGGTAGACGTAGAAGTCCGAGACCCCCGAGTTCCGGTAGATGGGACGGAAGTCGGTCTGGAAGACGAGGTTGCGCGAATCCATGGCCCACTGGAACGACTCGTATGCGAGCGGCTGCGCGGTGCCGGGCAGCGTGAGGTCACGCGCCTGGAAAAGGACGTCGTCCTTGAGCGTGGCCGGGTCGTAGCGCCGGATCTCCTCCTGGCGGGAGGTCGGATTCGTGAGCGTATACGAGAAGCGGAGCCCGCCGTCGATCCATTTCACGCTCGCCGGACCGGTGCGGCCGCGCAGGATGCCGGCAGTGATCAGGGCCTCCTCCATGCTCGCGAATTTCTGCTTCGCGGGCTGCTGCGCGGACAGCGGCGCGACGGCCGCGCCAGCCACGAGGATCGCCGCGAGGGCGGTGAGGGCGAGCAGGCTTCCGAGGCGGTTCTTCATGGTCGTCTTCCGGGTGCGGGTCTGGAGCCAACTGCTCTACACCGGGGGGCCCCGCCAGGGTACCGGTCCGGGCCTTGGGCAGCAACCGAAGGCGGACATCGTGGACGACGGGATCCGCGCGACGCACTCGTACGGCGCGGGCGGGACGGTCACCGCGCCCTCGCGCGCGCAGATCATCAACCTGAGTCTCGGCGGCCCTGGACCGGCGTCCGCTGTGCTGACTGCGGCGGTGCAGGCGGCGAGCGCCGCGGGCTCGCTCCTGATCGCGGCCGCGGGCAACGACGGCGGCAACGAGCCGAACTATCCGGCGGCCTTCCCCGAGGTACTGAGCGTGTCCGCGGTCGGGCCCACCGGGGGCATCGCGAGCTTCTCGAGCTGGGGCTCGACCGTGGACATCGCGGCACCGGGGGGCAACGGCGCGGGTGGTTACACGCACCAGATCCTCTCGACGCTGTGGGACTTCGGCGACAACTCCGAGACCTGGGACTACTACCAGGGCACTTCCATGGCGGCCCCGCACGTCTCCGGCGTGGCGGCGCTCATCCTCGCGAAGGAGCCGACGCTGACCGCGGCCCAATTGCGTCAGCGTCTCATCGACTACGCGGTTCCCGCGGGTGAGCAAGGTCACGCAGACCCTTTCGGCCGGCACCTATCGAGTGCGCGTCCGAGGCTCCACGTCGGTGCCGTTCGGGGAAGCCACGCAGGCGACGGGGGAGTATCGGTTCTACGTGCGCTGAGCGATCTGACCAAAATCGGAGAGCCGGCCCCCTGTGCTTCGAGGGCCGGCTCTCTTTTTTCGCCTACTGACTACTTCAGCCTCACGTCCGGTCCGATCAGCCGGCTCTTGTCCGCGTTCGGCCTAGGCACGTACTTCTCGATCCCCACCTGCTGATTCGTGAAGATCGCGACGTAGAGGTTGCCCTCCGAGTCCACGCTCATGAAGTGCGGGTTGTCGAACATGCCGGGCTGCGTGCCGTACATGCCCCAATAGGTTTTCCGCTCGCCCGTCTTCGCGTCGAACTTGACGAGACGGTTGCCGACACCGGACACGACCCAGATGGAGCCGTCCGCCGTGGCGTGGAGGTCGCTCGGGCCCTGGATGTTGTCCCACTCGTCGAGATACTTCCCGTTCTCGTCGAAGATCTGGACCCGCTTGTTGCCGCGGTCACCCACGTAGATGCGGCGCTCGGCGTCGATCGCGATCGAGTGCACCTCGCCCACCGCGGCGAACTCGCCCGGGCCGGTTCCTGCGCGGCCCCACTCCATCAGGAACTTCCCGTTCTTGTCGAACTTCACCACGCGGCGGTTCGTGTAGCCGTCGGCCACGTAGAACGACCCGTCGGGGAGGAACGCCATGCTCGCCGGGCGGCCGAAGTGGGTCGCATCGCTGAGCGTGGTGGGCTGGCCGTTCACGTTCTTGGGCATGAGGCTCCGCGCGACGCCCAGCGTCATGAGGAGCTGCTTGCCGTCGTTCGAGAACTTGAAGATCTGGTCGGTCTCACGGGAGATGACCCAGACCGCCTTCTCGGGATCGTACGGGCTCTCCGTCACGTAGTGGGGCATATTCATGAGCCCCTCCCACTGCGTCCAGACGTCTTTCACGTTGC
>CAMCNM010000190.1 GCA_945876015.1 Gemmatimonas phototrophica | reverse complement strand
AGCTGGAGAACGTGGTGGAGCGCGCGCTCGTGATGGCCGTGGACCAGGTGCTGCAGGCTTCCGATCTCCCTGCTCTCGTGGGGAACGGAGACACGAGCACTCCGGGCGACGCGTCCATCCCCTCCAATGGGATGGACCTCACCCGTGTCATCGAAAGAATGGAGGAGAAGCTGCTGCGGCAGGCGCTGTCACAGGCGCGCGGCGTGAAGGCCGAGGCGGCGCGCCTACTGGGTCTCAAGCCGAGCGCCCTGTACTACAAGCTCGAGAAATACGGGATCGAAGCGTGAACGCCGAGGGGACGTCGCGCAGAGCCTGGGGCCAGCGCCTCCGGATCGGCGCGCTCGTCCTCCTGGCGGTGCTGATCTCGGTGGTATCGGGCTCCGCTCAACAGACCGACCTCGTCCAGGAGCGGGCTCTCGCGTATCGCGCCGCGCGGAGCCAGCACCAGGCCGCGCTCGACGCGTGGACCGTCAGGGAGCAGCAGTGGAACGACGCGGTCGAGGAGCACGATCGAGCGCGCCGCGCGGGAGACGGGCAGCGTACGTCCGCCGCCTTGATCCGAGCGCTCGATCTCGGGCGGGAGCTGGACCTTCTCGAGCGTCGCGTGAAGGACCAGCGGACGGTTCTCAACACGGCCCGGGCCAGCCTGCTCGCGGCTCTCGACAACCGCATCGTATCGCTCAACGCCCAGCTCGGAGGGGCCCGAACGGCTGCGGACCGAGCGAGGCTGACCGCGCTGCTGCGCGACCTGGAGAATCAGGAGTCGGACCTGGAGGAGGAAGGCCAGGTTCAGTTGGTGGCGGTCACCTACTACCCGTCGATCCAGTTCGACATGCGGGACACGCCCCAGACGCTGGGTTACAAGGCGCAGCTTCTCAGGTCGAAGGCGGAGCAGCAGGACTCGGTGATGAAGCACATCGATCGGGAGATCGAGCGCATCGACCGCGACCTGCGCCGGAACCGCAACGCACAGTCTCTTGTCACCGGCGTCGAGCGCTACGGCGACATCCAGGTCCTGGTCGGGGCGCCCAATCGGCGGACCTCGCCCGGCGACGTGCGTGCTCGCCCCGACTCCGCCGGAGTGGCGCGGCCCGAGATGACACCGCAGCAGAAGATCGGGTATCTGCGGCTGCTGCGAGGGCAGGTCGAGGCCGCCAAGCGCCAGTTTCTCCAGCGCGCCGCCGACTTCGAGAACCAAGCGCGGAGGATCGGATGAGAA
Organism: Gemmatimonas phototrophica; assembly: GCA_945876015.1. Taxonomy (GTDB): domain Bacteria; phylum Gemmatimonadota; class Gemmatimonadetes; order Longimicrobiales; family Gaopeijiaceae; genus UBA2988. Next base: position 3,343 of record CAMCNM010000190.1, on the reverse strand, counting down.
CCGCGCTCGGTCTGCTCCTCGGGGCCCTCCTGGTGGCTATGCCGGCTTCCGGCCAGAACCGGGTGCGTGAGCTCGAGCTGAACGGCGGCCTTTCCGTTGAGGCATATCGCGGCAACCTCGCGGCCGCGACCGCCTCGGTCGTGGACTCGACCGATCGGGCCTACGCGGCGATCGGCGAAGTCGGCGCGCGTGGCACGGTGGCGCTGCTCGAGGCCGAACGGCGGTGGCTGTTCCTCAATTTCGACGCGGGCCTCCGCCAGTTCGCGGCGGGTGGCTTCGCGGTCCGCGACTATGCGCCGCGGGAATGGGTGGGGCAGGGCGCGTTGTCGTACTCCGAGCTGCTCGGAGGGTGGGGCGTGGCCACCGCCCGCGCCGGCTGGAGAGGTCGCTCTGTGAAGGACCGTCCACCGATGCCGCTCTTCCTGCAGCCGGGATTCGGAATCTCCACCGCGTCCCTCAAGCTCGATCTGAGCGAGATCGACCGCGTTCGCTTCGACGTGCTCGCGGACCTCGAATGGGCCGACTATTCGGCGACGCGCCTGGCCCATCAGCTCGACCTCCTGGATCGGCGCAGCCAGGGCGTGGAGGTCGGAGCGTCCTGGGGTGACCGTGCGTCGGTCCGGGTGTTCGGCTCGGTTCGGAACAGCCGCTACGCGAACCAGATGACCTTCGACCCGACCGATCCCTTCCGCCGCGACCGCACCGTCGCGGCCGGGCTCTCCTGGAGCATCGACTCGCCCGTGACGGCCGACCTCGGCGTTGAAGGCACCGTCAATCGCTCGAATTCGCGGCGCCCCGAGTACGACGCCCTTTCCGCCCGCTCTCTGGTTTCGGTGCCGCTTCCGTTCGACGTCGGAGCCACGCTGCTCGCCGTGGTCACCGGAAAGAGCTACGTGAACCAGAGCGACTTCAAGGTGCTGGTGCCCGGGGAAGAGGCCGACAACGCGTCGGTGCTCTACCTCGACCTGGCGCGGCCAATCGCGCTCGGACTGGACGCCTCGTTGCGGTTGGGTTGGACGCGCGCGGAGGCCGACGTGGGCAACGCATACTTCCAGCGCTTCGGGGCTTCGGTGCTGCTCAGGTACCGGCCGGGCGGCTTCTAGCCGGGCCGCGCGGCTCGACGAGCCGGATCGCCCACGCGAGCCACTTCCCGTGGTGGGAGAGGCTGACGTCCGCCGGCGCCGCCTGACCGTCGAGCAACGCTTCGGGCGGCATCCGTCCCTTCGGTCCTTCCCCGCAGACGACTTCGAGCCTGCGCTCCTCCACGCCGAGGCCGCTGGCCAACGCCGACCGCGCCGCCAGGCGCACCAGCGCCGAGCTCCTTGAGTGGACCGGGCCTCGTTCCCGCTCGGTCAGCCTTGCCAGGATCGCTTCGATCGGGGCTCCGGGCTCGGGGTCCAGTTCGTCCACGGCGCCCCACGACCACTCGACCGCCTCGTCCACGATCAGACCGTTCCACGCGAGGGCCACGATGCGACCGGGCACCTGATGCCAGTGGATCACCATCGAGATGTCCTCCCAGCGCACCCGACCGAAGTCGTCCTTCGAGAACGTGCCCGGCGGATCCACGCGGAAGGCCGCATGCATGAACGCGGGCGGCTTTCCGCGCACCTTCGAGACGACCTTGTAGGCCGCTTCTTTCGCCGCCCAGAGGCGCCACAGGGTCGCGTTCGGATCGGACGCGACTGCCAGCGCTCCCTGCTCGACGTCGTTCAGGATGCGCGAGGTGAAGCGCTCGTCGGTCGCCTTGTCCGCGCAGCGCGGGTGGTGCAGGTCGACCACGTCCACGCCGACGAAGCGCCCGATGTCGTTCTCGGTCATCGCCACCGCACCCGCCACAGCACCGCGTCCGCGTCCACGCCGCGGATGGGCGCGCGGAACGGCTCGGGCGTGATCCCCTCGGTGGCCAGGATCCCGGAGATGCCGGGATCGTTGCGCACCGCTTCCGACATCACGATGTCGTCCCCCTCCGAGAGGTCGGCGAGTCGGGCGGCCACGTTCACGGTCGAGCCGAAGTAGTCGAGGCGCTCGTTGAGCGTCACCGCTATGCACGTTCCGGTGTGGAGCGCGGCCTTGAGGACCAACGACGGGGAGCGAGGCATCCGGCTCACCGCCTCGTGCGCCCGGAGGACCGTTCTCAGCGCACCCGCGGGTTCGGTGAAGACTGCCATCACGGCGTCGCCGATCTTCTTCACCACCGATCCCCGCTCGGGTTCGATGGCCTCGCGAAGAAGACGGAAGTGGTCCACGACGTGATCGAACGCGGGGCCGTCTCCCAGGCTCTGGTACATCGCCGTCGAGCCCTTGAGGTCGGTGAAGAGCACGGTCAGCGTGCCCACGCCCGCCGACCGGCCGGCGGCCAGCACCTCCCGGCTGAACAGATCCCGGAATTCCTGGAGGACGAGCACCTCGGCGGCCGTCGCCGAGTCGTCGCCCCAGCCGGTTAGCTCGACGACGAGGAGCTGCTCCGCGTCGGTGCGGTTGGCGAGGGCGATCCGCGGGCCGGGACCCACGGCTGCCGGGTTGGCCCCCAGCGCTCCCTCGGACTCGAGATCGACGGTGAGCTTGTCGTCACCACCCTCGATCACGTCGAACGTGGCCGAGCGCTTGCCGTTCAGCGTGCGCACGCGGTAGCGCCCGGGAGCCAGCAGGGTCGCCACCTCCCGCGTGTCGCCGGGCGCCCGCAGCTGCTGCACCAGAACGTGGGGCGTCGTGCGCGGCCCGGCCACGCAGAAGTCGCCCGCGCGCACGCGACGGATCCCGGACGTGGGCACGAAGGCCAGCTCGACGGAGCGCTCGAGATCCGAATCGAAATCCACCATGCAGCTATCACAATGCACGCTCCATGCCGGCAGGCGCTCGAGCGCATCGGCCCCCTCGCTCGTGCCGTGACAGAGCGGGCAGATCACCTCCCAGCGCAGATCGAGCATGCCTTCGCGCGCCGCATGGAGGAGCAGGTTCAGGGTCGCGCGTCGATCGGACTTCCATTCAGCGGCGAGCGCGTACGGACGGATGCGCGCGAGCTCCATCTCATCGCCCTCCCGGATCAGCCGAGCGAGGTTGTCCACCAGACGGCGGTCGTGGCCCTGCTCCGCCAGCCGCTCGGTGAGGCCGCGCAGCCGTGCGAGCCCGACCTCGGAGACTTCGTCGCCGGTGCCGAATCGGATCGGAACCCGGAACGCGCGATCCTCGCCGGCCGCCGCCTGGGCCGCGAGGCGAACCTCCCGTGCGTAGCCCTGATAGACCCGGCCGAACGCCCGCCGGCTCAGGAATCCGACCTGGATCGGTACGCTGATGACTCCGACGATCCCCCGCGGCCACACCTGCACCCGGTACGTGAGGA
>CAMCNM010000189.1 GCA_945876015.1 Gemmatimonas phototrophica | reverse complement strand
ATCATGTCGGCTCCGGCGCGGGCGATCGAGAGGAGCGCCTCCTCCATCGCGCGATCGCCGTCCAGCCAGCCGCGCTCGGCGGCCGCGATGATCTGGGCGTACTCGCCCGACACGTGGTAGGCGGCCACCGGCCAACCGGTCTCCTGCTTCACGCGCTGGATCACGTCGAGATAGCAGAGCGCCGGCTTCACCATCACCACGTCGGCGCCCTCCTCGATGTCGGCCCAGACCTCGCGGAGCGCCTCGTCCTGATTGGCGGGATCCATCTGATACGCGCGCCGGTCACCGAACGCCGGAGCCGAGTCGGCAGCCTCGCGGAACGGCCCGTAGAACGCCGACGCGTACTTGGCCGCGTAGCTCAGCACCGCCACCCGTTCGTGGCCCGCCGCGTCCAGCGCGTCGCGGATCGCGCCCACCCGGCCGTCCATCATGTCCGACGGAGCGACCCAGTCGGCGCCCGCGGCCGCGTGGCTCACCGCGGTGCGCGCGAGCAGCTCGAGCGTGGGATCGTTGTCCACGTCGCCGTCCCGGATCAGGCCGCAGTGGCCGTGCGACGTGTACTCGCACAGGCAGACGTCCGTGATCACGGTCAGCTCGGGGTGCGCGGCCTTGATGGCGCGGACCGCGCGCTGCACGGGGCCGTCGTCGTCCCACGCACCGCTGCCCTGCTCGTCCTTGTGGGCGGGAATGCCGAACAGCAGGACGCCGCCGAGCCCGAGCTGGGCCGCCTCGGCCGCGTCCGCCACCGCCATGTCCACCGAGGTCCGGCTGACGCCCGGCATCGAGCCCACCGGCTCGCGCACGCCTTCGCCTTCCACCACGAACAGCGGAAGGATGAGCCGATCCGCGGTGAGGCGGGTCTCGCGCACGAGCGCGCGCATGGGGCCGGTGCGGCGGAGGCGCCGGCCGCGCCAGATCGGGAATGAAGTCATCGGGTCGGTTCCAGGCGCCTCACTAGGACGCGCGCGTCCTCGCGAGGCTTCTCGTAGTAGTCGCGCCGGCGGCCGATCTCCTCGAACCCGCGCGACGCGTACATGGCGCGGGCGCGGGCGTTCGAGGTCCGCACCTCGAGGTAGATGCTCTCGACGCCGCGCGCGCGGGCTTCCTCCATGACAGCGTCGAGGAGAAACGCGCCCAGCCCCAGGTCCCGGAGCTCGTCCACCACCGCGATGTTGGCGAGCTCGCCCTGGTCGCCGATGCACCAGAGCAACGCGTAGCCCGCCACCGGATCGCCCTGCACCTCGAGGACGCGGAGCACCGCCCCCGTGCGGCCGAGCAGCGTCCGGAAGGTGGAGGCCTGCCAGGGCGTGGTGAAGGATTGGCGCTCGATCGCCGCCACCCGCTCCACGTCCACTTCCTGCATGCCGCGGATGAACGCGCCGAGCGACGCAGCCGGCGCGATGCTCGAAGGCCGCGGGGCGACGGTGCTCATACGACCCGCGCGCGCTCGGCGTTCGACGCCTTGAGGTACGCCGGCTCCCACAGACCGGCACCGTCCACCGGCACCGTCTCGGGATGCAGAGCGAGCAACTTCAGGAGCGCATCCGCGGTCGGCGTTCCGGCCGGCGCGGGCAGCACGCGGTGGCCGGCGGCTTCGATCGCGGCTTGATGACGCACCGCGCCATCGCCGACGAAGCGAACGTCTCCCGAGGGGACGTTGGCGAGAACCTCGCCGAGACGCGTCGCGTGCGGAGCGATCCTCTCTTCCAGCGCGGCGGGTCCGCGCCGGTAGCATGCGGCATAGACGCGGTCGTCGCGCGCGTCGAAGAGGACGTACCGGAGCCGCTCGGATTCGATCGATGCGGCGGGCTCCTCGGCGAATGCGGCGGCCTCCAGGCTGGAGAGCGCCCAGAACGGAATCCCGAGCGCGTGGGCGATCCCCTTCCCCGTAGCCGCGGCGACCCGGACCCCGGTGAACGAGCCGGGCCCCGCCCCCACCACCACGCCCGCCAGATCGGCCCTTCGCACGCCTGCCTCGTCGAGCGCCTGGGCGACCGCGGGGATCAGACCGGAGGAGAAGCCCCCGGGCCGTTCGAGGGTGACCCGCGACAGAATACGAGGACCCGATCCCACGGCCGCCGAGCCGAGGGAGCCCGAAGTCTCGAGCGCCAGGAAGGTCCCGCCGAAGAAGGTGGGGAGCATACGCCCATCTTCATGAAGGGACACCCAGGAAACAAGGGGCGGGACGAGCCCCTCAGCGCCCGCCCGGAGCCAGGGCGATCGGAAAGGATGGGAGGCGGGGTGGAGACCCCACCCTGCGGACCGAGATCTCCCGCAGACCGGGCAGCTCGTCGGTTACCCTGAGTTCGATGTCCCAGCGATCTGCCGGGAGGCGATCCCCGGCCCGCTCGGGCCATTCGATCAGCAGGATCTCCTCGGTCGATCCCAGCTCGTCCCACCCGAGCTCTTCGAGCTCCGAGGGTTGGCGGATGCGGTAGAGATCCATGTGGACGACGTCCGCGACCGTGCCCTGGTAGCGGAACACCAGGTTGAACGTGGGCGACGGGATGTGGCCCTCGACGCCCGCGCCGCGCACCACCGCGCGGGCGAGCACGGACTTGCCCGCGCCCAGCGACCCGCGCAGCGCGAGCACCACGGGCGGGACCACCTCACGCCCGATCTCCTCGCCCCACAGGACCAGTTCGGTCTCGGTGAGGATCATCCTGACCCGAGCCTAGAGCTTGCTCGCGGCGAGGACCACCGTGAGGAGGGATCCCGTGATTGACAGCGTGCGCGTGAAGAACTCGGTCCAGTCCACCCCCTCCACTTTTTCCGTCACCTCGGGGACGAAGATGACGCTCCCGGGCTCGACCGACGGAAAATTATTCACGAAGAGCGTCTTCTTCGCGGTCGCGCGCATTCCGCTGAGGTAGGTCACGCTGACCCGACCGAGGTCACCGTTCCCGTTCACCCCTCCGGCCTGACTCAGATAGGACTGCAGGCTCTTTCCGGACTGAAAGACCATATACGAGGGGAATGCGACGGCGCCCGTGACCGTGACGGTGGGGTCCAGACGGGGCACGGTGAGCACGTCGCCTTCCTCGATCACGATGTCGTCTCTGCCTCCACGGCCGCGCAGCGCCCGCTCCAAATCGATCGCAACCGGCAGCCCGGCCCTGGTCAAACGGGCACCCTTGGGGTAGGCGTCGTCCGTGATCCCGCCCGACCGCGCGACCATGCTCGAGAGCCGCTCGTCCCGGAGCTGCACGGCATACGGTCCGGGACTGAGGACTTCGCCCTGGACCGTCACCATGCGTTGCGTGACGTATCCGGGCATCTGACGAATAATGATGAGGTCGCCCTCCACGATCTCGAACGTCCCTTCCGGAATCGCACCCCGGGCAGGCGGCACCGTGGACGCGACGGACCACGACGAAGGCATATCATTATCCAGCGCGATCGGATACGAGGTCGAAACCGTGTCGCTCCGGTTCTGGCCCATGCGCAGGCGGGAAACCTCGGCCTCGGACACCTCGGCCCCCTCCAGGAACCCACCGGCGGCAAGAATCAGGTCCTGTACCCTCGCCCCCTCGGCGAACGGATAGGTGCCGGGCTTCTTCACCTGCCCTTCGATGCGGATCAGCTTGGGCGTCGCCAACCCCTCGGAGGAGTAGACGACGACCGAGTCTCTGTCGACGAGCGCGAAGTCACCGGCGGGCTTGCCACCCGGACCCGGCTCCAGCGAGAGACGCAGCAGCTCGGATTCGCCGGGAAGGACGTAGCGGACCACGTGAACCACCGGCCGAAATGCCTCATCCAACAAGCCTTCTGCCCTCTGGATCAGATCCCACACGGTCATGCCACGCTTGAACTCGTAGAGGCCTGGACGGAACACGCTCCCGCTCAGCGTCACCCGATTCCGTCGCTCGACCAGCGTGGCGAACACCGTGACCTCGTCCCCGTCCTTCAACGGAGCGGCGGAGCCGAGGCCGATGTCGTCCTGAGTCACGTCCACGTCGAGAATGACCCGATCGACACCCGGCCTCCGCTCGCTGGGCGGCAAGACCCGGTCGATCTGGATGCGCTGGACGTGCGCGTCCGGCTCGAAGCCGCCCGCGAACGTGATCGCGTCCTTCATTCCCTCCCCGTCCTTCAGCTCGTAGATGCCCGGTCGCCGCACTTTCCCATTGATCGTGATGTGAGGACCGTGCGAGGGCACGAAGACGATGTCGCCCTGATCGAGCCGGACGTCACGGGACGCATCCCCCGAGATCAGGTAGTCGTACAGGTCGACCTCGGAGACGACCGGTCCCCCACGGCGCACGAGCACCCTGCGGAAGCTGCCCAGGTCGGACGGTCCGCCGGCCAGGTAGAGCGCGTTGAAGACGGTCGCGACCGAGCTGACCTGGTACGCACCCGGGCGCACCACGTCGCCGATCACGAACACCTGGTTCGCGCGCAAGCGGCCCAATGAGACGTCGAAGAACGTCGTCGGGCGCGTGCGGCGCACCCCTGAGTAGACCTGCCCCAGCCGGTCGTAGAGCTGGTTGCGCAGACCGTCGAGGTTGAGCCCGTTCACCGACAGCTGACCCACATTGGGGATGAGGACCGTCCCCTCGCGG
>CAMCNM010000188.1 GCA_945876015.1 Gemmatimonas phototrophica | reverse complement strand
TCGGTGTTGATCGACATGCGCTCCTTGACCAGGCGCGCCATGCGCGACAGGCCGACGGAGAACTGGTTGGCGATCAACTCTCCCACCGTGCGGACACGGCGGTTGCCCAGATGGTCGATGTCGTCGGTGAACCCGCGACCCTCGTTCAGGTCGATCAGGTAGCTCAGGATCGCGACGAAGTCCTCGCGCGTGAGCACGGTCATGTTCTTGGCCGTGTCGAGCCCGAGGCGCTGGTTGATCTTGTAGCGACCGACGCGACCCAGGTCGTAGCGCTTCGGGTTGAAAAACACCCGCTCGAGCGCGACGCGCGCGGTCTCGACATTGGGCGCCTCGCCTGGCCGCAGCAGCGAGTAGATGGCGTACAGCGCCTCTTCCTCGCTCTCGGTCGGATCCTTGCGGAGCGTATTCTTGACGATCGGGCTCTCGCCACGGAGCGACTGCTTGTCGCTCAAGTAAACCTTGATCTTCTTGACGCCGGCGCGCTCGAGGCGGCCCAGGACGTCCTCGTCGATCTCGGTGGACTGCTCGGCGATGATCTCGCCCGAGCCCTTCTCGACGATGTCCGCGGCGAGAACCTTACCGAGCACGTCGCTCCCACCCTTCTTATTCTTGCCGGTGGCCGAGATGTCGACCGTGCCGATCTTGTAGAAGAGCTGGTAGATCTGGGCGTCCGTCCCCCAACCGAACGCGCGCAGCAGCGCGCTCGCGGGGAATTTCTTCTTCTTGTCGATGTGGACGTAGCAGATGTCGTTGATGTCGAGCGTGAACTCGACCCACGATCCACGGAACGGGATGATGCGCGCGCTGAAGAGCCGCGTCCCGTTCGGGTGGATGCTCTCCTCGAACACGACACCGGGCGACCGGTGCAGCTGGCTCACCACGACGCGCTCGGCGCCGTTGATGATGAACGTGCCCAGCTCGGTCAGGAGCGGAAGGTCGCCGAGATAGACTTCCTTCTCGATGATGTCGCGGGGACGACGCTCGACCCCTTCGATCTCCTCCCACACGATCAGACGCAGCGTCGCCTTCAAGGGCGCAGCGTACGTCATATCGCGCTCGATGCACTCCTCGACCGAATACTTGGGCTCGCCCAAGGCGTTCGAGACGTACTCGAGCGTGAAGTTTTCGTTGACGTCGCTGATCGGGAAGATCTCGCCGAACACGCGACCGAGGCCGAAATCCCACTGCTCGACCGGATCGGTGATCACCTCGACGAGCTTTTCGAAGGAGCGGAGCTGAACGTCCAGCATGTTCGGCATCGGCATGATGGTCTTGAGCTTCCCGAAGCTCACGACCGGCCGGGCGCCATTTCTAGTATCCAACGGGTGCCCCCCCATAGTCGGACTGTCGCGTCGACCCGACGCGGGAAAAACGTTGTCTCACAGAAACGGAAGCGCGGCCAGCCGGCCCGGCGAGATGCCGGACCAGCCGAGCCGAACAGCCGCGGCCGCTACTACTTCAGGGTGACCGTAGCCCCCTGCTCTTCCAGCTTGGCCTTGATCTGATTTGCCTCGTCCTTGGTGATGCCCTCTTTCACGGTCTTGGGCGCACCATCGACGAGCTCTTTGGCCTCCTTGAGGCCGAGGGCGGTGATCTCACGGATCACCTTGATGACCTGAATCTTCTTGTCGCCCGAGGCCTGGAGGATGACGGCGAACTCCTCCTGCTCGACGACGGCTTCAGGTGCCGCCACGCCACCGCCGCCGCCCGAGGGGGCAGCGACCGCCAAGGCCTGGACGTTGAACTTTTCCTTGAACGCCTCGATCAGCTCCGACAGCTCGATGACCGTCAATCCACCGATCTGGTCGAGAATCTCCGTCTGCTTCGACATTTTCTCTCTCCTCTCCTCAGGTCACCCGGCCAACGCCGGCCGTGAAGGTTGAACCGTTAACGTCGGGCGGAATCTCAAGCGCTTCCGCGCTTCTCCTTAAGAGCATCCAGAAGACCGGACATCTCCTGGAGCTTCGCCTCGAGCACCCCCGCCATGGTCGCCAGCGGCGCCTGGAGCGCGCCTGCGAGCTGCGCCAGCAGCACCTCGCGGGGAGGCAGCTTCGCCAGCTGACCGATCTGCGTCGGCTGGATCACCTTCTTGTCGAGCACGCCCAGCTTGAACACCGGGCGGTCCTGGTTGTCCTTCGCGAAGTCGGTCAGGACCTTCGCGGGGCCGACCACGTCGGCGAACCCGAACACGACCCCGGTCGGCCCGTTGAGCGCGTCGCCCAGGTCGGGCTGATCGGACTCCTTGAGCGCGAGCTGGATCAGGCGGTTCTTCCCCACCACGTACTCGGCACCCGAATCGCGCAGGCTCTGCCGCAGCTTCGAGAGCGACCTCACGTCGAGCCCGGTGAAGTCGGTCAGATAGAACACCTGACTCCTCCCGAGGCGCTCCCGGAATGCGGTGACGAAGACTTCCTTCTCGGTCTTCTTCATGTGGTGCTCCGGCGGTACGAGTTGACGTCGATCGACACGCCCGGCCCCATCGTGCTCGAGATCGTCACGCTCTTGATGTAGCCGCCCTTCGCCGCCGCGGGCCGCGCACGCACGATCTGGTCCATGAACGCGCCCAGGTTCGCCGAGAGCTGCTCGGGCGAGAACGAGATCCGTCCGATCGGAGCGTGCACGTTTCCGGTCTTGTCGACGCGGAACTCGATCTTGCCGCCCTTGATGTCCTTGACCGCCTTGGCCACGTCGAAGGTCACCGTGCCCGCCTTCGGGGTAGGCATCAGGCCGCGGGGGCCGAGCACGCGACCGAGCGGACCGACCTTACCCATCACGTCCGGCGTGGCGACCATGACGTCGAAGTCGAGCCAGCCCTCCGCGATCTTCGCGAGCAGGTCGAGGCCGACGAAATCGGCGCCGGCTTCGCGCGCCTCGTTTTCCTTTTCTCCCTGCGCGGCAACATAGACGCGCACCGTCTTACCGGTCCCGTGAGGGAGCACGACGGTGCCGCGGACGATCTGGTCCGCCTTGCGGGGATCCACGCTCAGGCGCGTGGCGACCTCGACGGTCTCGTCGAATTTGGCAAAGCTCAGCTGCTTGACGAGCGAAACCGCTTCATCAGGCGCGAACTTGGCCCCCGCGGGCACCTTTTCGCGTGCCTCGCGGAACTTGCGGCCGTGTCTTGGCATGCTTTCCGAGCCGACTCGTATCGTCCTCCCACCGGTGGCGGCTCGCAACGCGGTGGTTCAACGGACTCACATCAGTTAGGTACTGCGGGTACTGCGACTGCTCCTACTTCTCGACTTCCACTCCCATGCTGCGGGCGGTGCCGGCGACCTGCTTCATCGCCGAGTCGATGTTCTTCGTGTTCAGGTCGGGCAGCTTCGCCGTGGCGATCTCGCGCACCTGCTTCTGCGTGAGCTTGCCGACCTTGTCCTTGTTTGGAACGCCCGAGCCCTTCTCGAGCCCGATGGCCTTCCGGATCAGGACGGCGGCGGGCGGCGTCTTGGTGATGAACGTGAACGACCGGTCACCGTAGACGGTGATCTCGCAGGGGATCGTGAGGCCGATCTGACCCTGCGTGCGCGAATTGAACTGCTTGCAGAACTCCATGATGTTGACGCCGTGCTGTCCCAGCGCGGGTCCGACCGGGGGCGCGGGGTTGGCCTGCCCACCCGGCACATGGAGCTTCACGAATCCGACGACTTTCTTCATGGCTCAGAACCCCTTCAACTGCGTGTAGTCCAGCTCGACGGAGGTCGGGCGCCCGAACAGGCTGACCTCGACCTTCACTTTTCCCTTTTCCGAGAACACTTCCTGCACCCTCCCTGAGAAGTCGGTGAAGGGACCCTGGGTGATCTCGACCACCTGACCGATGTGGAACGGGATCTCCTCGCGAGTATCTTCTTCGTCCTCCCCCGTCGTGACTCCCAGGATCTTGTTGATCTCCTCGTCGCGGAGGGGCTTAGGATCCTGGCCCGTCCCGACGAACTTGATCACGCCCTGGATGTTGTTGATCACGTGCACGGTGCGCTCGTTCAGGATCATCTGCACCAGCACGTAACCGGGGTACAGCCGCCGCGTCACCGTGACCCGCTTCCCGTTGCGGATCTCCATCACATCCTGCGTCGGGACCAGCACGGCCGAGATCTGCTTCGCCTCGGGCGTGTCTCCCGGCTCGTCCTCGATCTTCCGGAGGATGAGCTTTTGAACCTTGTTCTCGTGGCCCGAGTAGCTCTGGATCGCGTACCAACGCTTGCCGACGGACATCAGGCGCCGAAGATCCCCATGGTCGCGTTCACGATGGACCTCACTGCGACGTCCATGAGCCAGATCACGATGCTGATCCCGATGACGAAGAGGAGCACCACCAGGGTGGCACTGCGCAGCTGCTCGGAGTCGGGCCAAGTGACTTTCTTGAGCTCGGCGACGCATTCCTGGACGAACAGCTTGCTGCTCGAGACCAGATTACCCTTCGAGACGACGGAGACTTCGGCCATCGCCTACTTGGTCTCCTTGTGCGCCGTATGCTTCCGGCAGCGCGGGCAATACTTCTTCCGCTCCACCCGCTCGGGGTGGAGTCGCTTGTTCTTGTCCGTCGCGTAATTCCGCTCTTCGCACGTGCCGCATGCGAGCGTGATCTTGTCCCTCATCGCGATCTC
>CAMCNM010000187.1 GCA_945876015.1 Gemmatimonas phototrophica | reverse complement strand
GCCGCAGCCATCACAGCGCCTGGTTTTACCACGGGCAGCTAGGACCCTAGCCGGTCGTGACCCGGAGCCGCTGTCCCTCGTAGATCCGGTCGCTCTTCAGACCGTTCAGACGGCGCAGCTCGCTCACGCTCAGCCCGTTCTTCTCGGCGATTCCGCCCAGGCTGTCGCCGCGCCGCACGCGATACGTAGGCGTCCGCGAAACCGGGCCATCCGACGAAGCCATCCGTGTGGCCGTCTTCGAGATGTAGCGCGGCCAGTTCACCTGGAAGGCCCCGCGCGCGCCCGCGGGCAGGCGCACGACCACGCGTCGATCACCCGGCGTGCGGCTGTTCTTGAGGTAGGGGTTGAGCTGCTGGACTTCGTCCACCTTCACCCCCGCGGCCGACGCGATCTGGGTGAACGTCATCGCGGCGTCGGTCACCACCTCTTCGTACTCGAGCGGCTGCTCGGGAGCGACGTGATCGAAGCCGTATCGCGCCGGATCCTTCGTGATGCGCGCGGCCGCGATCATGAGCGGCACGTAGTCGCGCGTCTCGCGGGGCAAGCGATCCCAGATGCGGTAGTATGCGCCCTCACCGAACGCCTTCTCGGTTCCGAACTCCTCCTTCATGATGCGCCCGATGCGGTTCTCGCCGGTGTTGTACGCGGCGGCGGCGAGGTACCACGAGTCGAAGCGGTCGTGCAGATCCTGCAAGTAGTCCAGCGCGGCCGCCGTGGCGCGCTCGGGATGGTTGCGCTCGTCCACCGAAGCGTCCACCGCGAGGCCGTACCTCCGGCCCGTCTCCGAAACGAACTGCCACAGGCCCGAGGCCGCCGCGGGAGAGTACGCGCGCGGCTGGAAGCCCGACTCGATCATCGACAGGAACAGGAGGTCCTGCGGCATCCCCCGCTCCGCGAGCTGGCGCGCGATCATCTCGCGGTACCAGCCGGACCGGCGCAGGAAGCCCTCGAACTTCTCCCGCATGTCCGGATCGGTCGAGTATCGACCGACCCAGTAGTCCACCCGGGGGTGGTCGAGGTTGGGCAGATCCCAGCGGGTGGAGACGCCGAGCTCGTTGGCGTCGGAGGGCGTCACCGCCGCCTCGATGTACTGGGCCGAGGAGAGCAGGCCGTTCTCCTCGGTGGCCACCTCCACCGTGGCCGGGGAGACCTCAGGACCGGCCACGAGGCGCCCGACCCCGACCACGCCAGCCAGACCCGCCGCGGCCAACCAGGGCCGACCACGGCTCAGGAGGGCCCTGAGGACCCTGTCCTTCCGGCTATTTTCGGCGCGGTAGCTACGCATGGGGGCGGGGCTCCAGGGCACGAGGAGAGCGGCCGGCGGCCTGGCAATGGCAACCGGCGTCGGATAAATACGACACCCGTAGGCGAAAAGGTTCCCCCGGGAGCCCCCCGTCGGACCCAGTCCACCGCGGCCGGACGGCTATTAGATTCCCGCCTTTCCACGACCGGACGTCCGGCGCCCCAACCCGTCGAGATCCATGAGCGAGCAGAAGTTCATCTACCACATGAAGGATCTTCGGAAGATCGTCCCGCCCAAGCGGGAGATCCTGAAGGGGATCTACCTGTCGTTCTTCCCGGGCGCCAAGATCGGCGTCGTGGGTCCGAACGGGTCGGGCAAGAGCTCGCTGATCAAGATCATGGCGGGGGTGGACACGGCATTTCAGGGTGAGGCCTGGGCGGCCAAGGGGACGCGGATCAGCTACCTGGCCCAGGAGCCCGAGCTCGATCCCAACCTCGACGTGCGCGGCAACGTCGAGCAGGCGGTGAAGCACACGCGCGACCTCCTCCGACGGTTCGAGGAAGTGAGCGCGAAGTTCGCCGAGCCCATGACCGACGCGCAGATGGAGAAGCTGATCGAGGAGCAATCGCAGATCCAGAACGAGATCGACGCGGTCGGCGCGTGGGAGCTGGATCGCAAGGTGGAGATCGCGATGGACGCGCTCCGCCTGCCTCCGCCCGACGCCGACGTGACGACCTTGTCCGGCGGCGAGCGCCGCCGCGTCGCGCTCTGCAAGGTGCTCCTCGAGGAGCCCGACATGCTGTTGCTCGACGAGCCCACCAACCACCTCGACGCCGAGTCGGTGGGCTGGCTCGAGCAGCACTTGGCGGCATTCACCGGCACGATCGTCGCGATCACGCACGACCGCTATTTCCTCGACAACGTCGCCGAATGGATCCTCGAGCTCGATCGCGGCGAGGGGATTCCGTGGAAGGGCAACTACACCTCCTGGCTCGAGCAGAAGCGCGAGAGGCTGCGCATCGAGGAGAAGCAGGAATCCGCGCGCGCGCGCACGCTCGACCACGAGCTCGAGTGGGTGCGTATGGCTCCCCGGGCCAGGCAGTCCAAGGGGAAAGCCCGCGTCCAGGCCTACGAAGAGCTACTGGCGGCCGACGAGCGCGAGCAGGTGCGCACCGCCGAGATCCTGATCCCCAAGGGCCCCCGCCTGGGGAACGTCGTGATCAAGGGCGAGAAGGTCTCGAAGGGATACGGTGACCGCCTGCTCCTCGACAACCTCGACCTCGACGTCCCGCCCGGCGCGATCGTCGGCATCATCGGTCCGAACGGCGTCGGCAAGACGACGCTCTTCCGCATGATCACCGGGGAGGAGAAGCCGGACTCGGGCACGATCAAGGTGGGAGAGACCGTCAGGCTCGCATACGTGGATCAGAGCCGCGACGCGCTCGACGCGCAGAAGACGGTCTACGACGAGGTCTCCGGGGGGCTCGACACGCTGCAGTTCGGCCGCGTCGAGGTGAACTCGCGCGCGTATCTCTCGCAGTTCGCGTTCCGCGGCTCCGATCAGCAGAAGAAGGTCGGCGTGCTGTCGGGAGGTGAGCGCAACCGGCTCCACCTCGCCAAGCTCCTGAAGGAGGGCGGTAACGTGCTCCTGCTCGACGAGCCCACGAACGATCTGGACGTCGACACCCTGCGCGCGCTCGAGGATGCCATCCTGCGGTTCGCCGGCTCCGTGCTCGTGATCTCACACGACCGCTGGTTCCTGGACCGGGTTGCCACCCACATCCTCGCGTTCGAGGGGGACAGCTCCACGATGTTCTATCCGGGCAACTACACCGAGTACGAGGAGGCCCGCCACCGGAGGCTCGGCACCGCGGCGGATCAACCCCACCGGGTGCGCCTGAAGAAGCTCGTCCGGAGCTGAAACCGGGGGAGCTGTGGCGCTGATCTTCTGGACCTTCCCGCTGCCGTTCCTCCAGCCGAAGATCTCGTTCCCGATCCTCCCCACCGACGAGATGGCTGGCCGCCGCATCGCCACGTACATCCAGGCGCAGCAGGTCGAGGCCTTCCGCCAGACCAGCGGTCGCCTCCCGGACATGCTGCGCGAGACGGGCGAGCCGATTCCCGGCATGACCTACGAGCGGCTGGACGCGCGCACCTATCGGCTGAGCGGCGCGACCGAGCGCACCTCGGTGCACTGGGTGTCCACCGATTCGCTGAGCGCTTTGCTGGGCGACTCCACCGAGCTGCCGGGGGTGGCCGCGATGAGGCGCGCACGCGGGGGGTTCACGCTGGTCGAGATGGTGTTCGTTGCCGCCGTGGTGAACATCGTCGCACGCATCGCGCTCCCCAGCTTCCCGGAGTCCGTGATCCGCACGCGGGCGATCTCGGCTCTGGGCGATGTGGACGTGGTCCGGACGGCCGCGGCCAACTATCACGCCCGCTCCAACCTCTGGCCGAGCGAGACGCCTCCAGGCGTGGTACCTCCCGAGCTCGTCGCGGACCTGCCGGAGGGATTCGCGTTCGAGCGCGGCGAGTACCAGCTCGACTGGGAGCAGTGGTCGCTTCCAGACGGCATTCCGCCCCACACCGGCGCGAAGACGTTGATCGGGGTGTCCATCATCACGACCGACGATCTGCTCGGGAACGCGGTCGCGGCGCTGATCGGGAACAACGGATGGTACAGCATGGGGAACAGCTACACCTTCCTGGTGGAAGATCTCTAACCGCCCCGCCCGCATCCTCCCGCGCGGCTCCCTGGCACGCGCTCTGCCACGTGTGCGGACCGAAGCGACACAGAAATCCACCGGAGGTGTCCGTGAACGTCCCGCCCGAGATCGCTTTCCGTCATATCGAGCCCACCGAGGCACTGAAGAACGTCATCCGGGAGGGCATCGAGTCGATCGAGAAGGTCTACTCGCGCCTGACCAGCTGCCGGGTCGTGGTCGAGGAGACGAGTCGTGGCGTTCCTCATGTTCGACTGGACATCGCGATTCCAGGCACCGAGGTGATCGTCACGCGCGAAGCCTCGACCGACCCCGCCGTCCGCAACCTCGTCGCCACCGTGCGCGAGGCGTTCGGTGTGGCGCGCCGGCAGCTGCGCGAGCAGCACCGGAAGACCGTAGACGGACATCGGCGCCAGGTGGTCGCTCAGGCCACTCCCGAGGACGAGGAGGAGATGGACTAGCCCGCCGGTCCTACTCGTGCGGCGGCACCTCCGACACCGCCTGGAGACCCACCGCCACCTCGGGGATGATCCCCATCCGCTGATAGATCGGCCGCACCATCTCCCGGAGGGGCGGCAGCTGGCGCCAGAACCAGAGGGCCAGCCCGATGCAGCAAACCCCGCCGATCGCGCCCGTGACGGG
>CAMCNM010000186.1 GCA_945876015.1 Gemmatimonas phototrophica | reverse complement strand
CTCGTGGCCGCGTGCGCGACCGCCAGCCTGGGGGCGAGCGCCCAGGCTCAGGTGTCGACGGGAGGGCAGGTCATCACCGTGGCCGTGAGCGGTGGTCCGCTTCCGAATGTCATGGGCACGGTCGTCTCCATGTTCGAGCAAGCGACCGGAAACAAGGTCAATCTCGTTACTAGGAACGGACAGGCGCTTGCCGACGACGTCAAGCAAGGCAACGTGGACCTGGTCGTCACGAATGCGGATGTCGTGGATGGTCTCGTCACGAGCGGCGATATCACCGCCGCGAGCAAGACCCCGGTGATGATGTCGAGGATCGGGCTGGCGGTGAAGGCTGGCTCCCCGAAGCCCGACATCAGCACCCCCGACAAATTGAAGGCCGCCCTTCTCGCGGCGAAGAGTATCGGCCATAGCCGGGCAGCCAGCGGCCAAGCTTTCCTCAAGGCCGTCGAGCGCCTCGGCATCACGGATGCCGTCACCGCCAAGGCCGTAATCCCACAAAGCGGACCCGTGGGCGCCCTCGCCGCGGACGGATCGGCCGAGATCGCCGTGCAGCAGGTGGCCGAGCTGCTTGCCGTTCCGGGAATCGATCTCATCGGCCCGCTGCCCGGCGATCTGCAGACGTTCCTGCCGATTTCGGCTGGCATTCCAGCCAAAGCCAAAGACGCGGCGACTGCCCAGGCCCTGATCACTTTCCTGCACTCCGCACCCGCCATGGCTGTTCTCAAAGAGAAGGGCATGGACATCGTGCACTGATCGCGGACACCGATCGCAGGTTGCGAAGGACTAGGGCGGGCGGGGAATGGTTCCCCGCCCGCCTTCTCGCAGGGATCGGCCTCGCAGGAGCCCCTCGTCGGCCTCGGGACTCGCCACGGCGGTCGTCGTGGACGCGCTCCGAGCCATGAGCAAGGCGGAGGTCACGCCGGTGGTGATCGTCAACCATCCGTCCCGGTCGAGGCAGGGGCTCGGTGTCTATGGGGCCAACAGGCCTCGCGAGCTGCGCAACTGGAACGACGCGGTGCCTCGGGTCGCCGTGGGCATGGAGGGTGCGCTCGGGCATCAAGCCGCGAGCATCCGGCCGGACGGGACCGCTGACACGTGCGCTGAGGGGGGATTACCGAGGGTTGTTGCGTCACCCGACCGCTCGCGGCAGAATCTCGCAGGGCACCTGGACATCCCGATGCTGGAAGCGAGATCTGGCAAGGAGCACCGTATGAAGACAGGTCTGAGCTGGGCGGCGATCGCGACGTTTGCGCTGGTGGGCTGCGCCACGCCGGAGGCGAAGGTCATCGAGGGCGCCGCCGAAGCGATGGGAGGGAGCGAGGCGGTACTGGGCGCGACCACGCTGGTGATGGAAGGGACCGGCACGACGTACCGGCTGGGGCAGAACACCAGCCCGGAAGCTGACGCCCCCATCTACGAGGTCACGTCCTACAAGAAGCAGGTGGACCTGCAGAACCACCGCTGGCGCATGGAGCAGGTCCGCGACGGCAAGTTCCTCACCGGCAACCCGGTGAACCAGCAGCCGCTCGTCCAGGCGATGGACGCGGACGTCGCCTTCGACGTCGGCGCCGACGGGGCCGCGCAGCGCCTGGGCGCGCAGGTCGCGAAGGATCGGCACGCGGAGTTCTATCACCATCCGCTCGTCCTCCTGCAGGCCGCGCTCGCCGAGCCCGCGACGGTGAGCAACCCGCGCCAGGAGGGGGGCAACGACGTCGTTGACGTGGTCATTGCCGACGGCTCGCGGCTCACGCTGCACGTGAACGCCGAGACCAAGCTGCCCGTGATGATCCAGTCCACCAGCTACGACGCGAACTGGGGCGACGTCGTGATCGCCACGTCGTTCAGCGACTACGCGGACGCGGGTGGCCTCCAGCTCCCGCAGACGATCTCACAGAAGCTCGACCGCTACGCGAACGGCGACTTCAAGGTCACCAATCGGGTGAACGCGGAGATCGCCGCGCCGGCCGACGTGGCGGCGGCCCCGCTTCCGACGCCCGCGCCGGTCACCACCGCCGCGGACGAGCTCGCGCCGGGTGTCTGGTACATCGGCCCGGGCTACAACAGCGTTCTCATCGAGTTTCCGACCTACACGGCGCTGGTCGAGGCGCCCCAGAACGACGCGCGCGCGCTCGCCGTGATCCAGAAGGCCCGCGAGCTCGTTCCGGACAAGCCGCTCAAATACGCGATCAACACCCACTTCCACATCGACCATTCCGGTGGCGTCCGTGCCGCGGTGGCCGAGGGCCTGACGCTGATCACGCACGAGGCCCACCGGAAGTACTTCGAGGACGTCGTGGCGCGCCCGCACACCGTGATGCAGGATCACCTGGCGAAGAATCCGAAGCCGCTCACGATCGAGACGATTGCGGGCGACGGGCCGTTCGAGCTGACGGAAGGCGACCGCACCGCGGTGATCTATCGGCTCAAGGACGACGTGCACGCGGATGGCATGCTCATGATCTATCTGCCGCGGGAGCGGATCCTGATCGAGGGCGACGCCTTCACGCCCGCCGCGCGTGCCGCGCCGTTCGCCGGGAATCTCCTGAAGCAGGTGCGGGACCTGGGGCTACGGGTCGATCGCATTGCCCCCATCCACGGATACGTGGTTCCGTTCTCGGAGCTCGTGAAGACGGTCGCGGCCCAGGCGCCGACCGGCTGACCCCGGGCTGGAACGAAAAAAGGGGCGGGCAGGGGATGATCCCCCGCCCGCCCCTTTCCTTTTGTACGCCCGGCATGGGCGGTAGCCAGGAGGTGAGAGTCCTCCCGGGACCTGGTCGCAGGGACCGAAGTGAACCGCAAGGCGCCGACCGCGAGGGGAGCGCTGAAGGAAGCGGGTAGCGAAGTCGCGAGCCGACGAACAGAAACCGGATATGAGGCGCTGCCGACTAGGGCGAGCGGGCAGATGACCGCGAAGCTCTTGCGACCGAAGGGAAGCTGCGTAGATCCGGCGGTTGTGCGACGAAGGCCACCGTTCTTATCCGGGGAGATCTCGTCTTGCGTCTGAAAGGGCGACGGGGAGGGGCTGCGCTTGGTGCTTCTCTTCCCGGGGCGAGAGTTCAGCAGAGGCCGTAGTAGCCGAGTCGCCGCTGCGGGAGGCGAGGAGGCAAAGGGCCGAACGGAGAAGAGAGCGAGACCGCCTCGAGCCGGGAAAGGCCATGCGCCAGAAGACCCAGCAATGGGAGCTCCTGCCGGAGGATAGGGGTGAAGCCCCGAAGGTAGGGCAGAGCGGCGAAGCCGGACGTGCGGCGAAGGGAGAGGAGCGCTCGGGAGTCGGCCGCGAGGATCTGATGGAGCTCGTGGTCGAGCGCGAGAACTGCCTGCGGGCACTCAAGCGCGTGCGGCAGAACAAGGGCAGTCCGGGTGTGGACGGGATGACGGTGGAGGAACTACCGGAGTACCTGCGGGCGCATTGGTCGGCGATCCGAGAGCAGTTGATCGAGGGGAGCTACCAGCCTGCATCGGTGCGAAGGGTGTAGATCCCGAAGAGTGGGGGAGGGGTCAGGCAATTGGGGATCCCGACCGTGCTCGACCGCTTCATCCAGCAGTGCCTGCTACAGGCGCTGCAACCGATGTTCGATCCGACCTTCAGTGAGCACAGCCACGGCTTCCGGCCGGGGCGCCGAGCGCACGATGCAGTGCGGGAGGCGCAGAGTTACGTCCAAGCCGGGAGAAGGTGGGTGGTGGACGTGGACCTGGAGAAGTTCTTCGACCGGGTCAACCACGATGTTCTGATGAACAAGCTGGGGAAACGGGTGGGAGACCGGCGTCTGCTCCGGATCATCCGCCGCTACTTGGAGGCCGGTATCATGGCCGACGGGGTGGTGGTGGAACGGCGCGAGGGCACGCCGCAGGGCGGGCCGCTCTCGCCGCTGTTGGCGAACGTGCTGTTGGACTCGGTGGACAAGGAACTGGAGCGGCGCGGACACGCCTTCGTCCGCTACGCTGATGACTGCAACGTATACGTGCGGTCGCGGCGGGCGGGAGAACGGGTGATGGAGGCTCTGCGGAGGCAATACGCGAGGCTCCGGCTCCGGGTCAACGAGGATAAGAGCACGGTGGCGCGCGTGTGGGACCGCAAGTTCCTGGGCTACAGCTTCTGGGTGGCCAAGGGACCAACGATCAAGCGCCGCGTCGCGCCGAAAGCCCTGGGCGAGTTCAAAAAGCGGGTCCGGCAGATTACCAGCCGAACGGGCGGGCGGAGCCTGGAACAGGTTGCCGAAAAGCTGCGGAGCTACCTACTGGGTTGGAGGCAGTACTTCAGCCTGGCGGATACTCCGAGGATCTTCGAGGACCTGGACAAATGGATCCACCGCCGGCTGCGGATGCTTCAGCTACGGCAGTGGAAGCGCGGAACGACAGCGTTCCGTGAGCTGCAGCGACGGGGAGTTGACGGCGCGGCGCTCGGGATCGCGGCTCGATTTGCGCGTAGCTGGTGGCACGTCGCGGCGCACAAAGCACTGCACATCGCCCTGCCAAGCTCTCACTTCGAGCAACTCGGAGTGCCGCGCTTGGCGCTGCCACACTGACCTCAACTCACCGAACCGCCGGATGCGGACCCGCATGTCCGGTGGTGTGGGAGGGGGACGGCCGGGATCACCGGCCGCCCCCTATCCCGATCC
>CAMCNM010000185.1 GCA_945876015.1 Gemmatimonas phototrophica | reverse complement strand
CCCAGACCAGGCATACTTCTTCCCGCTGCCGCTTGCCGCGGCCGCATGACCGCCCGCCTTCCACTTATCCCGACCTGTTTCGCTGTACAGAAAAGCGGAGCCACTTCTCCCCGCCTGAGTCGGCGCCGACTGCGAGGTAGTACGTACCTGCCGGCAGAAAGAGGCGGCCGCCGATCGTGCCGGTGCTGTCCACACCAAAGATGTCCGGGTCCCTCAAGGTGCTCGTAAGGGAGGTGAAGATCCCCATGCCTTCGGTGAACCCCGATGTCATCTTCAAGCTGAAGTTCGTCTGTCCGGTCAGGGAGATCTGGTAGACGTCCAGTCGCTCCTTGTCGGGACCGCGGCAGTCACCGTCCACGATCGAACCGTCCACCCGGACGCCCACCGTGATCGGTCCGATCACCTGTGCGGTATCGTCCACGATTCGCGCCACCCAGGTGGACGCGGCGGCGCCGTTCACGTAGTAGACCAGCACCGAGCCGTCCACGCGCCGGACTCCGTCGGGCACCGAGGCGTGGTCGAGGACTTGATGCGGGTTCTCGAGTGTCAGGCCATCGGTCGTGCGCGCGAGGACCGTCTGATGGAAGTAGGGTCCGTTGGGATCCGTGATCGGTTGTCCGTTCGAGCTCCCGCGCGGCGTACAGGAAACCGCCTGGGAACTCGGCGATGAGCCGGGTTGAGAAGGCAGGTCCGAGCCGGCGCACGCCGCCGATCCCGCGATCGCGAACAGGGTCAGCGCTCGCACCGTTCCCGGATACAGCGCTCGGGGCCGCCTCATGTTGGCGCCGAAGCTCAGACGTTGAACCGCACGTGCATGATGTCCCCGTCTCCCACGATGTACTCCTTCCCCTCGATCTGCAGCAAACCCGCGGTCTTCACGGCCTGCTCGGATCCGTGCTCCATGAATACCTCGTAGGGGATCACTTCGGCGCGGATGAAGCCGCGCTCCAGGTCGGAGTGGATCCGCCCCGACGCCTGCATCAGCCTTCCCCCGCGCCGCTGGCGGGTCGCCGGAGAGCGTTCGGAACCATCCCGCCAACTTACGCACGCCGGGGATCCCGACCCAGGATCGTCCATCCGAGATCCGAGCGACCTCGGGGGCCCGCACGGGCCCGGCCGGATGGAACGAGGGCAAACCTGAGGGGTCGAGAATGACGCCGGGGAAGCATATCCGGGTGTCGGCCGAGCGTGAGCATGGAGATAGGGGCCACGATGGCGCACGAGCAGATGGAAGAGACCGCGACGACGTGTGGCTGCGCGGGCGGCAACGGCGAGGGCGGGGACAGGAAGGCGATCCACGTGGACGCCACGATCAAGGACCGCAACATCAAGCGGCTCCGCCGCATCGAGGGTCAGATCCGCGGCCTGCAGCGCATGGTGGACGAGGAGCGCTACTGCGCCGACATCATGATCCAGATCGCGTCCGTCCAGGAAGCGCTGCGCGCCGTCGGGCGCGAGTTGATGCGTAACCACCTCAAGCACTGCGGCTCCGCCGCGATCCGCGGCAGCGACGACCAGGCCGAGGCGATGTACGACGAGATCATCGATCTCATGTACCGGAACGTCCGCTAGCCCGCCTTTTGCTTTCCCTCCCCGGTGTGGGAGACTCTCTCAAGATCCTGATCAACCCGCACGCCGGTGCGGGGTCCGACCCCCAGGCCATCGGGACGCGTTCCGGGAAGCCGGGCTCGCCCCCGACGTGGAAGCCGTGGAGCCGGACCAGCTCGTTGGGCGGCTGCGTGAGCTGCGCGGCTCGGCGCGCATCGCGGTGGCGGGGGGTGACGGCACCATGCAGATGGCAGACGCCGTTCTACGGGGTTCCCCCACCGTCCTGGTCCCCATCCCGGCGGGCCACCTGAACCACTTCGCGCGGCGGGTCGGGCTCGAGACGAACCAGCTCGCAGCGGCCGCCGCGACCGCCGGGCGAGCGCGCGACGCGCCGGTCGGCTTGGTGGAGAGTGGTGGCGAGCACGTCTTCCTCAACACCGCCGTGATCGGCGCCTATCCCGCGGTGATTCGGCTGCGTGAGCGGATGCGGCCGTACATGGGGATCTGGCCGGCGGCGACCGTCGCGGGTCTCTGGGTCTGGGCGCGCTGGCCCCGCTTCGATCTCGTGATCCGCACCGCCGACCGCGAGCTCAGCCGGAGGACCGCGATGGTCTGGATCGGTACCGGGCCGGGGAGCTTTCCGGCGCCCCACAGCGCGCCCTTGCCGGCGCCGGGCGAAGGACTCGAGATCGTGATCCTTCCCTCCGCGCGCCGACGGCATGCGCTCCGGCTCTTTCGTTCGCTCGCGGCGCGCCGGAGAGGTCAGGGACCGGAGACGGTCGGCCTCGAGGTGGTGCGAGCCCGTTCGATCGAGATCGACGCGCACCATCACGTTCCGCTCACGCTGGACGCGGAGCCGCACTTTCTCGCGCCCCCGGTTCGGATCACGCTCGAAGACGGCGCGATCCGGGTCGTGAGCGCCCCCGTGGCCGCCGCCGTCTAGCGTTCGCCCGCAGGGGCCCGCCCTCCTACGTTTACGGTCATGGTGGCTCGCAACATCGCTCGTATCGGGCCGGCGCTGGCGCGGGCGGTAGTGCCCGCCGGGGCGGTTCTCGCCCTGGTGGCCGGGCTGGGGTTGGTGATGCCCGCCCCACCGTCCGCGCACGCAGCTCCCCAGCAGGCCGCCCACCCCTACGAGCCCAGGTTCACGTTCACCCGTATTCGCTACAACGCCGTGGGTGGGGGCCCGAACCTGGGCGGGTGCGGCCGAGGGTACGGCGGCAACTCGAGCGCCTGGAATCACGACTATCCGGCGGCCGACCTCAACATGCAGGCGGTGCTCAAGGAGGTGACCACCATGGATCCGGTGGTGGAGACGAGCGTCGTTCTCGACCTCGAGGATCCCGCCATCTTCCAGCACCTGATTCTCTACATGTCCGAGCCCGGGTTCTGGCGGATCACGGAGGAGGGCGCGCGAAATCTCCGCGCGCATCTCCTGAAGGGCCGCTTCATCATCTTCGACGACTTCGATGGCCCCGGCCATTGGGAGAGCT
The DNA here is from genome assembly GCA_945876015.1 of Gemmatimonas phototrophica. GTDB lineage: Bacteria > Gemmatimonadota > Gemmatimonadetes > Longimicrobiales > Gaopeijiaceae > UBA2988. The sequence continues at coordinate 1,592 of CAMCNM010000185.1, read as the reverse complement.
GGTTGGCCCAGATGCGCCAGGCGCTCCCCGAGTACACGCCGATCGAGATCGACGAGACGCACCCGGTGTTCCGCACGTATTTCGCGATCCCCGACGTCTACGTGCCGAACCCCATGTTCAACGTCAGCGTGAAGCCGACGTACCTGGGCATCTTCGAGAACAACGATCCGAACGGCAGGATGCTGGCGCTGGTCAACTACAACTCCGACTTGGCCGAGTACTGGGAGCAGTCCACCAGCACCTATCTGCTGATCGACCTAACCAACGACGCATTCCGGATCGGCGTGAACTACTTCATCTACGGGCTGACGCACTAGCCGCCGCACCCAGCCCCGCCGCGCGCCCCGTCGCCCAGGCCCACATGAAGTTGTGGCCGCCGATCGGGCCGAACGCATCGAGCATCTCGCCGCAGAAGAACAGCCCCGGATGTCGGCGGCTCTCGAGCGTGCCCGGATCCACCTCGGAAAGCTCGAGCCCGCCTCCAGTCACTTCCGCTTTACGATAGCCCTCGTCGCCGGTCCACGGGAGCGGATAGTCCGCGAGCAGCGTGGCGAGGCGGCGGCGCGGCTCGCGCTCGAGACGCGCCAGCGAATCGGCGGGGTCCACGCCCGCCTCCTCCATGATCCGCGCCGCGAGCCGTGCGGGCAGCTCGCGCGAGACGAGCGCACCGACGGGCCCGCGCGACTGCGTGAGCGCGGTCTCCCACGCGTCGAAGTCGCGCGCCGTCCAGCGAGCCGTCAGGGGCTGTCGCTCCTTGCCTTGAACCAGGGAGCGCACGGCGAGATGGGACGCATCGAGCACGGTGGGCCCGCTGTACCCGCGGTGGGTGAACAGGAATCCACCCTTGGTCGAGAACCTCGGCCGCGCCCCCGGAGCCTGCAGGGTCACGTCCAGCGACACGCCCGCGAGGTCCGCGTGGACGGCGGGCTCGGCGAGGAGAGGTGTGAGCGCCGGATAGGTGGTGTGGATCTCGTGTCCGAGGCGGCGCGCGATGGCCAGGCCGATGCCGTCGCTGCCGGTGGCGGGGACCGAGAGGCCGCCGGTCGCGAGCACGACGGCGGAAGCGGAGAGGGGAGGGGCTCCCTGCATCGCCACGGTCCACGGCGCTCCATCGGCCGCGGGCGTCACGTCCGCGACCGTCGCCCCGAGCCAGATGCGGGCGCCCGCCTCGCGTACGCGCGCCACCAGCCGGTCGCGCACGTCGCGCGCCTTGTCGGTCTCGGGAAAGAGCTTGCCGGACTCCTCCTCCAGTACGAGACGCATGGCGAGCTCGCGCTCGAAGAACGCCTTCTGCTGATCGACGGGCCACGCCCGGAGCATGCGCTTGAGCGTGTTCATCGAGGAGTCGGTGACGAAACGCTCGAGCTCCGCGACCGAGGGGAGGATGTTGCATCTTCCGCCCCCGGAGATCAGGATCTTCCGTCCGCCGTCCGTGGTCCGCTCGATCAGGATCACGGGAGCCCCAGCCCGCGCCGCGGTCAGTGCGGCCAACAGGCCAGCCGCTCCCGCCCCGATGACGGCGACCGGGAGCTCGTCGGTGGGGTTCACGTGCATGGACGTTGCAGTAGGGGACCGGAAAGGAAGGCAGCCCG
>CAMCNM010000184.1 GCA_945876015.1 Gemmatimonas phototrophica | reverse complement strand
CAAGCCGATGAACTGCCCCTCGCACCATCTCTACTACGGGTCTACGCAGCACTCCTACCGCGAGCTGCCGCTCCGCTCCGTGACGCTCGACGTGCTGCACAGGAACGAGCTGTCGGGGGCGCTTTCGGGCCTGACCCGTGTGCGCCAGTTCGCGCAGGACGACTGCCACGTCTACCTGCGCGAGGATCAGATCGCCGCGGAGGTGAAGTTCCTGGTGGACTTCATCCTCGGGCACTACGACACGTTCGGGCTCGCTTCGAGCCTGAAGTTCGCCACGCGGCCCGAGCAGCGGATCGGCAGTGACGAGCAGTGGGACCGTGCGGAAAGCGCGCTGCGCGAGGCGTTGGAGGCGACGGGGCGGGAGTACCAGCTCAAGCCCGGCGACGGAGCGTTCTACGGGCCCAAGATCGATTTCGACGTCACGGACTCGATCGGCCGGCAGTGGCAGCTGGGGACCATCCAGCTCGACTACAACGCTCCCGAGCGCTTCGACCTCACGTACGTGGGCGAGGACAACACGCCCCACCGCCCGGTCGTGATCCACCGCGCGGTGTGTGGCTCGTTCGAGCGTTTCATCGCGATCCTGATCGAGCACTTCGCCGGGGCGTTCCCACTGTGGCTCTCCCCCGAGCAGGTGCGCGTGCTCCCGATCTCAGAGCACCAGGCGGAGTTCGCCGGGGACCTCGTCGCCGAGCTGAAAGCGGCGGGGATCCGGGCGACCCTCGACCAGCGTGACACGCTCCCGTACCGCATCCGTGAGGCCGAGCTGCACAAGGTGCCCTACATGGCCGTCGTCGGGGAGAAGGAGGCCACGGCGGGCACGGTGGCCGTGCGGCGGCGGGGGGCCGGGAAGAAGCAGGAGGTGATCTCGCGCGGTGAGTTCATGGAGCGGCTCCGGTCCGAGATCGACGCTAGACGGTTGGACTGAGAGTCCTGGCCGCTGGCCGAGTGGCGTAGTTGACGGTTCCTCGGGGGCCTACGATCTTAGTTCTCCCTTCCGGTAGGCTGCGGAGGGGCTGACACATGTGAAGTGAGCCGCAGGGCGCTGCGGTTCCACCTTTTCGGTCCCCGGGTGAAGGTTCCTGGAGGTATCGCCGGGTCAATGCGCGGCCGCGGAGGTCAGACTCCCCGGTTGCCACGTTGACCCGGTTATCCGGGTCTTTTTTTTGCCTGGGGATGTTCCGAGGCGCGCAACCCGAGCGGAGGTCACTGCAATCACCGAGAAGAGAGTCCGCGTCAACGAGCAGATCCGGATCAGCCCGATCCGTCTGATCGACGAGGAAGGGAATCAGGTCGGCATCGTCTCCCTGGAGGACGCGCGGGAGCGGGCGACGTCGAAGGGGCTGGACATGGTGGAGGTCGCGCCGGAAGCGCGTCCCCCCGTCGTCAAGCTGATGGACTTCGGGAAGTTCAAGTACGAGGAAGCGCGAGCGGCACGCGAGGCACGTCGCAAGCAGCACACGATCCAGGTCAAGGAAGTGAAATTCCGGCCCGGGATCGAGGAGCATGACTACGACTTCAAGCTTCGCCATGCCCGCCGCTTCCTCGAGGAAGGGAACAAGGTCAAGCTGACCATGATGTTCAGGGGTCGGCAGGTGACCCATCCCGAGCTGGGGCTCGAAGTTCTGAAGCGCGTGACCGCGGATCTCGTGGATCTGGCCAAGGTGGAGCAGAACCCGAGCTTCGAGGGGCGGCAGATGTCGATGGTCGTGTCGCCGTTGAAAGAGAATAAGTAACAGCGGCCCTCAGGGCCCCATGCAAGGAAGCACGATATGCCGAAGATGAAGACACATAAGGGCGCCGCGAAGCGGCTGAAGATGACCGCTTCAGGCCTCCTGAAGCGTAAGAAGGCGAACCACAGCCACATCCTGACCAAGAAGGACAGGAAGCGGAAGCGTCGCCTGCGCTCGGGCGATCTAGTCGATAAGTCCGACCACAAGAGAACGATGCGTCTGCTCCCCTACGGTCTGTAAGGAGGCCTCCAATGCCACGCTCCAGGGGTGCAGTTCCGCGCAACGATCGCAAGAAGAAGATCTTCAAGGCCGCGAAGGGTTACTTCGGGGGCCGTAAGAACCTCTGGCGGATCGCGAAGGATGCCGTCGAGAGGGGTCGTGAGACCGCATACATCGACCGGAAGAAGAAGAAGCGCAATTTCCGGTCGCTCTGGATCACGCGCATCAACGCCGCCGCGCGGGAGCACGGTCTGACCTACTCCCGGTTCATGAACGGCCTGATGCGGGCCGGGATCGAAGTGGACCGGAAGGTCCTCGCCGATCTGGCCATCAAGAATCCGGAGGCGTTCGTAGCGCTGGCGGATCAAGCCAAGGCGAGCCTGGCCAAGGCCAGCTGAAGCTGAATCCGGTCCAGCCAGATGGACCAAGGGCCCCGCGGACGCTTCGCGGGGCCCTTTCTATTGTGTTGTGAGAGCCTAGTTTAGCAGCGATGACTGAAACCTCTCTGTTGGGCCAGCTGAAGATCATCGAGGACGCTGCGCGGACCGCGACCGGCGCCGCGGCCGACTCCGCCGCGCTCGAGGCCGTCCGGGTCGAGTACCTGGGGAGGCAGGACGGGAAGCTGTCGCTCGTGCTGCGTCGCCTGGGAAGCCTGTCCCCGGAGGAACGACCCGCGGTTGGGGCCGAGGCCAACCGGGTGAAGGGGGTCATCCAGGACGCCCTCGAGCGTCGCGCGGGGGAGATGGCGGGTGCCGTCCAGACGGGCCCCGCGGTAGACCTGACCCTTCCGGGCCGACGCCCCTGGGTGGGGGCGCGGCATCCGGTCACGCGGGTCGTGGACGAGATCTGCGAGATCTTCCGGGGCCTGGGCTTCACCCGGGTCCGCGGTCCCGAGGCCGAGACCGAGTGGTACAACTTCCTCGCGCTCAACACACCCCTCGATCACCCGGCCGCGGACGAGCAGGACACCCTCTATCTCCAGGAGGGGATGCTGCTGCGCAGCCACACCTCCCCGGTGCAGATCCGCACGATGGAGACGCACGAGCCGCCTATCCGCGTGGTGGCTCCGGGATGGGTGTATCGCCGCGACACCTACGATCCCACGCACACTCCGACCTTCCTCCAGCTCGAGGGTCTGGCGGTGGACGAAGGGATCACGTTCGTGGACTTCAAGGCGACGCTTGCGGAATTCGCGCGCCGGTTCTTCGGCCCAGGGACCGAGGTACGCTTCCGGCCTTCGTTCTTCCCGTTCACCGAGCCGAGCGCGGAAGTGGACGTGAGGCGCGTCGGCACGACCGATTGGCTCGAGATCATGGGCGCCGGGATGGTGGACCCGGCGGTCCTGGCGAACGTGGGCTACGACCCCGAGCGCTACACCGGCTGGGCGTTCGGGATGGGACCCGCGCGGCTCGCCATGCTGCGCTATCAGGTGCCCGACCTGCGCATGTTCTTCGAGAGCGACATGCGGTTCCTCTCGCAGCTCGGGTCCGAGGGCGGGCCCGGGGACGGTGCCGCGTGAACGTCTCGTACGAATGGCTGCGCGCGCTCGCACCGGGGCTGGAGGACGCGCCCGAAGCGCTCGCCCACCGGTTGGCGCTCCGGGGCGCCCCGGTCGAGACGCTGACCGCGCTCGCCGAGGGCATCGAAGACGTGGTGGTGGCGCGCGTGAGCGCGACCGAGCCGCACCCGAACGCGGATCGCCTCACGCTCTGCGCGGTGGACGACGGCAGCGGCGCTGCGCTGCGAGTGGTGTGCGGCGCGTCGAACGTGCGTGCGGGCGGGGTCTATCCGTTCGCCCGCGTGGGGACGACGCTACCGGGCGATCTGACGATCAAGCAGGCCAAGATCCGGGGCGAGACCTCACAGGGCATGCTCTGCTCCGCCCGCGAGCTGGGGCTGGGTCACGACCACGCGGGGCTGCTCGAGCTGCCTGCCGACCTCGCGCCCGGGGCTTCGTTCGTGGACGCGCTGTCGCTCCGGGACTTCCGCCTCGACGTGGAAGTGACCCCGAACCGCGGCGACCTGCTCTCCCACGTGGGCATCGCGCGCGAGGTCGCCCCGAAAGGGGACGCCTCGCTCACGCTTCCGAGGATCCCCGGCGCACCCAGGCTGAAGACCGAGCTAGTGAGCAAGACGAACGAGGCCGGGGTGCCCGGTGCCACCGTTCGCGTCGAGGCGCCCGACCTCTGCTTCCGCTACCTCGGGGCGGTGGTGCGCGGCGTCACGATCGGGCCCTCGCCCGACTGGCTCCAGGCGCGGCTGCGCGCGGTGGGGGTCCGGCCCATCAACAACGTGGTGGACGCCACCAACTACGTGATGCTCGAGCTGGGGCAGCCGCTGCACGCGTTCGACCTGGCCAAGCTCGCCGGGGCGACCGTGGTCGTGCGGCGGCCGCGCACGGGCGAGAAGACATTCCGCACGCTGGACGGTACCGACCGCACGCTCGGGCCCGACATGCTCCTGATCTGCGACGCGGAGCGGCCCGTCGCGCTCGCGGGGGTGATGGGCGGCCTCGATTCCGAGGTGACCGCGGGCACCACCGATGTCCTGCTCGAGTGCGCGCTGTTCGAGCCCAAGTCGACCCGCGCCACCCGCCGCGCGCTCGGGATGTCCACCGACGCGAGCTACCGCTTCGAGCGCGGGGTGGACCCGGAGGGTCTCGAGCGCGCTCTCGCGCGGGC
>CAMCNM010000183.1 GCA_945876015.1 Gemmatimonas phototrophica | reverse complement strand
AGGCTCGCTCGCGAACGGCACGGTGTTCGATCCTGGGATGCAGCCGTTGATCAAATCGAATTTCAGCCAGGTGATCGAGGGCTTCAAGGGGATGGTCGGGATGACGAAGGGTGAGATGCGGAAGATGGTGATCCCGTCGGAGCTGGGTTACGGCCTCCAGGACAGTAGATCGATCCCCGGCGGGTCGGTGCTGATCTTCGATGTCACCCTCCTCGCCATCAACCCGTGACGCCTTCCTCCCGGCTGAGCAGAGCGAGGGCCGCCATGGTGGCCCTCGCTCTGCTCGCGTCGGGGGCGTGCTCGAAAAGCGCGGTCCAGCCGCAGTATCCTGAGGACATCAGCTTCGCCGCGTCGCTGGGCGTCGATCTCGCCGCGATGACGAAGACGCCGACGGGGGTCTACTACCTGATCAAGACGCCCGGAACGGAGGGGCGCGTCGACCCGTCCGCGCGCGTGACCGGCGAATTCAAGGGTTGGCTGCCCGACGGGACCCAGTTCGGCGCCGGCCACATGTCGGCGCAGTCCGTCTTCGAGATGAACGAGGGGTTGCAGTACGGGATGACCGGAATGCAGAAGGGCGAGGTCCGGCTGATCGTGATCCCCTCGCAGCTCGGGTATGGGCCCGTCCCTCCCGAAGGCTCGGGCATCCCAAAGAATTCGGTCCTGGTCTACGAGATCACCGTCACCAACTTCACCTTCTAGCTAGCCCGCTCCCCCCCCGGCTACATCCTCGGGAGCGTCACACCCTTCTGGTTCTGGTACTTGCCCTTGCGGTCGGCGTACGCGACGTCGGGCTCCTCGTTCCCCTGGAAGAACAGCAGCTGGGCGATCCCCTCTCCGCCGTAGATCTTGGCCGGCAGGGGAGTGGTGTTCGAGATCTCGAGGGTGAGGTGTCCTTCCCAGGTCGGCTCCAGCGGGGTCACGTTCACGATGATCCCGCACCGCGCGTAGGTGGACTTCCCCACGCACACCACCAGCACGTTCCGCGGGATGCGGAAGTACTCCAGGGTGCGCGCCAGGGCGAACGAGTTGGGCGGGATGACGCAGGTCTGCTCGTTCACGTCCACGAACGAGCGCGGGTCGAAGTTCTTCGGGTCCACGACCACGCTGTAGACGTTCGTGAACACCTTGAATTCCGGGGCCACCCGGATGTCGTAGCCGTACGACGAAACGCCGTAGCTGATCACGCCTTCCCGCACCTGACCGGATTCGAAGGGCTCGATCATGCCGTGCTCCTCGGACATCTTCCGGATCCAGCGGTCGTTCAGGATTGGCATCGCGCTACGTGTCTTCTTGGTGGTTTTTGGAGGGATGGCCGCGCAAGATAGACCCTCGCTTTGGACCGAGCAAACCGCACCGACGCGTGCGCGGAACGCGCGGCGAAAATGGCGCCGGATCTTCGCTTGACACCCCTCCGCGCGGCCCGGTACATTCGTGCGTTCAAACAAGTGAAGGATTTCACAAACCTCGCTCGGGGGGTCTGATCGGGCCTTTCCAGGCCCCTACGAGCGCTCCTGAGGCCCACGACTAAATGTCGGGAAGCTACGCCCCGCTTCTCATCCTGTTCGGCCTCTCCGTGGTGAACGCCATCGGCATGATGGTGGCGTCGCACATCGTGAATCCGCGCCGCCCCACGCCCCAGAAGGAGATGCCCTACGAGTCGGGGATGATCCCGCTCGGTGACACGCGGGCGCGCTTTTCGGTCAAATTCTACGTGGTGGCGATCAGCTTCATCGTATTCGACCTCGAGACGATCTTCCTGATCCCGTGGGCCGTGAACATGCGCCAGCTCGGGTGGGGTCCGTTCGTCTCGATGATGATCTTCGTCACCGTGCTCGCGGTGGGGCTGATCTACGAGTGGAAGAAGGGGGGACTCGAGTGGAACTAGACGACAAGCGCCTCCCGGGCGGGGGAACCTCTGCCCGCACCGATGACGGCCTCTTCGGCACCGGTGGCCCCACTTTCCTGACCACCAAGCTCGACTTCGTGGTCAACTGGGCCCGCCGGAGCTCGCTCTGGCCGATGCCGTTCGGCACCGCGTGCTGCGCGATCGAGATGATGGCGGCCGCCGCGAGCAACTACGACCTCGCCCGCTTCGGCATGGAGCGCATGTCGTTCAGCCCGCGCCAGGCCGACGTCCTGATCTGCGCGGGGCGCGTGCCCTACAAGCTCGCGCCCATCCTTCGGCGCATCTGGGACCAGATGCCCCAGCCCAAGTGGTGCATCTCGATGGGCGCCTGCGCGAGCTCGGGCGGGGTGTTCGACGCCTACTCGATGGTGCAGGGGATCGACACGATCGTTCCGGTCGACGTCTACATCCCCGGCTGCCCGCCGCGCCCCGAGGGTCTCATCTACGGGCTGATGATGATCCAGGAGAAGATCCGCGAGGAGAGCCTGGCGCATCACAAGACCCTGCGGGCCGAGGATCCGCTCCGCGCGGGCTTCCCGGAAGCCGATGCCGACGAGGTGGTCGGTCTGACCGGACCCTTCGGCAACTCGACCAAGCAGAACCGCGTCAGCGGTCTGGAGCGAACCGACCGGGCCGACCGCCCGAGAGACCGGAAGCCCTGACGGATGGCTGATCAACCGAAGGCCGGGTCGGCCCTCGACGCCGTGCAGGCGGGACCCGCCACCGAGGCGGCGCTGCCGGCCCGACTGGCCCCGACCGACCTCCACAATCCCTCGGTGGATGCGCTGCGCGCGCGTTTCGGCGCCGCCGTGCTGCACCACGAGGTGACCGCCGGCGATCAGCACGTGGTGTACCTCGAGGCCGGGCGAAACGTCGAGATCCTGCGCTGGCTCAAGGAAGATCCGACGCAGCACTACGACTTCCTCGCCGACGTCACGGCAGTGGACTTCGGCGGCGGCCGTCCCCTCCAGGTGGTCTATCAGCTCTGGTCGATGCCGCATCGGCGCGCGCTCCGGGTGAAGTGCGAGCTGCCGCTCACGGCGCTCACGATCGACAGCGTCCAGCCGCTCTGGAAGACGGCGGACTGGCTGGAGCGCGAGGTCTACGACCTGTTCGGGATCGAATTCGCGGGCCATCCCGATCTGCGGCGCATCCTGATGCCCGAGAACTACGCCGAGGGCCATCCGCTGCGGAAGGATTTCCCGCTGCGCGGCCGGTTCACCCGCGCAGAGCAGACCCGGCGGGCGCTGAGCCAGGACCCGAACGACCAATACATCCCCGCCGAGCTGGCGATGGGGCGTGAGCCGCAGCAGGCCACTCCGATGCCGGCCGGCGGACCGATTCCGACCGATCGCTCCGGTGGAGCGACCGGGGCGGGGCGGTGACGGAGAGGCACATGGCGCAGAAGACGGTCGAATACGCGGTGTCCCGCAATCCGGAGATGGGCACCGGAGGCCTTCCGGCCCACGGTCCTCTCTTCCCGGTGGACATCGCTGAGCCGCAGATGAGCTCCGAGAACATGCTCATCAACATCGGCCCGCAGCACCCCGCCACGCACGGCGTGCTCCGGCTCGTGTGCGAGCTCGACGGCGAGACCGTGCTCAAGGTCATTCCGCACATCGGATACCTGCATTCGTCCTTCGAGAAGCTGGGCGAGTACCGCACCTGGAACCAGGTCGTGCCGCTCACCGACCGCATGGACTACCTCGCGCCGCTGATCTACAACTGCGCGTACGTGATGTCGGTCGAGAAGCTCCTGGGGATCCAGGTCACCGAGCGCTGCAAGGTGTTCCGGGTGATTCTGATGGAGATGGAGCGGATCTTCTCACACTTGCTATGGTTGGGTACGACGGCCATCGACGTGGGCGCGTTCACCCCGTTCCTGTACGCGTTCCAGGAGCGGGAGCGCATCTACAAGCTGCACGAGAAGTACACGGGTGCCCGTATCACCACCTCGTCTACCCGTGTGGGCGGCATGATGGCGGACATCCCGGCCGGATGGATCGACCAGTTGAAGGATTTCTTGAAGAGCTTCCCGCGCACGCTGGACGAGATCGACGCGCTGCTCACGACCAACGGGATCCACCTCGGGCGCACGCAGAACGTCGGCGTGATCAGCGGCGAGGACGCGATCAACTGCGGTTTCACCGGGCCGAACCTGCGTGCCAGCGGCGTGCCCTATGATCTTCGCAAGGACAAGCCGTACTACGACTACGAGACATACGACTTCGAGGTACCGATCGGCCAGCACGGCGACTGCTACGACCGCTATCTCGTGCGCATGGACGAGATGCGGCAGAGCATGAAGATCCTGCACCAGGCGATCGGGCGGCTGCCCGGCGGACCGATGGATGTGCAGGACCCACACGTGACGCTGCCGACCAAGACCGACTGCATGAGCGACATGGAGTCCATGATCCATCACTTCAAGCTGATCATGGAAGGGATCAAGGGCCCTGCGGGCGACTGCTACTTCGCGGTGGAGGGCTCCAAGGGCGAACTCGGCATGTACGTGGTCAGCGACGGCGGTCCCAAGCCGGTGCGCTGGAGGATTCGTCCGCCGTCGTTCGTGAATCTCTCCGTCATCCCCAGGCTGGCCGAGGGTCACCTCGTGAGCGACCTGATCATGATCAACGCCTCGCTCGACATCGTGCTCGGAGAGATCGACCGGTGACGCCGAAAGACGCGGACGTCCCGTTCAAGAACCCCGGCTGGGCGGGGAACACGGGC
>CAMCNM010000182.1 GCA_945876015.1 Gemmatimonas phototrophica | reverse complement strand
GCGACTACTTCTTCATCGTCAGCTTCTCGGTATGGGGGCTGTGGGCGGGGGTGGGGATCGCCGCTCTGTGGAAGGAGCTGGCGAGTCGCGCCGGGAGTCTCGCCAAGGGCGCGCCGGTGCTCATGATCGCATTCGTGCCCCTCGCGCTGAACTGGTCCTGGGCGACCCGCTCCTATGACTGGGCGAGCCGTGACTGGGGAGTGAACCTGCTCATGAGCGTCGAGCCGTACGGGGTGCTCTTCACGAACGGCGACAACGACACCTTCCCGCTCTGGTACGCGCAGGAGGTCGAGGGCGTCAGGAGGGACGTGACCGTGATCGTCACGTCGTACCTGAACACCAATTGGTACACGAAGCAGCTACGCGATCTCACCACTCCGTGCGTCGCGGGCCAGTCGGCGGACGACGATCCAACACGCGTGGTGTGCCAGCGTCCGTACGACGCGAGCGCCCGCGCAGTGTACACGTCAGTGCCCGGCGACGTCCCGGAGGGCCAGATCGCGATCGCGTTGGAGCAGCCCATCGCCGTCCCCGATCGCCCACTCCTGGATCTTGACGACGGGACGATCGACCAGGTGATGTCGAACTACATCCGCATGGATCAGCCACAGTCGGTCAAGCTCGGCAACATCGACGCAGTGCTCCCCGGCGGCGGCTACCTGTTCCCCTGGCATCAGTTCGCGCTGACGATCATCAATCAGAGCATCGGTACGCGCCCGATCTACTTCGCGTCGAGCGGCAATGCCGCGGCAGAACTGGGCGTCCAGGACTATCTCGTCCGGCAGGGCCTCGCCTTCAAGCTCAACAACGGTCCGATGAACGCGACCGCCCCGGCGGGCGCGGTCGCGGTGGCGGAATCCCAGATCCGGACGGTGACGGGACCCTGGGTGGACGTGCCGCGCACGCAGCGGCTGGTCGAGAACGTGTTCGAGCACCACACGGACATCCTCACGTGGTCTCACTGGCCCGACCGCTCGACGATCGGCATCCCCAGCTACTACGCGTGGAGCTACTACTCGCTCGCGCAGGTCGCGGCACAGGCGAACGACGAGGCGAGACGGGAGCAGTACCGCGCGATCGCGGACAAATGGGCGACGGTCGGGCAGGAGTGACCCGGAAATGAGCACGCGATGACCCTCGACCCGATCTTCGCGAACGTGGACCGCTACATCGGCGGCCTGTTCGTCGAGGAGGACGAAGCGCTGACGGGAGTCGAGAATTCGCTGGTCGATGCGGGCATGCCGCAGATCAGCGTGACCCCGACCGAGGGGAAGCTGCTGCACCTGCTGGCGCGCCTCCGTGGCGCGACGAAGATCCTGGAGGTCGGGACGCTGGGTGCCTACAGCACGATCTGGATGGCCCGGGCGCTTCCTGCCTTGGGACGCATGATCTCGATCGAGGCGGACGCCGCCTACGCCCGCGTCGCGCGCGCGAACCTGGAGCGCGCGGGGGTGCAGGATCGTGTGACGGTTCGGGTGGGACGGGGCCTCGACGTGCTTCCCGAGATCGTGGAGGAAGGCCTGGGCCCGTTCGACATGACCTTCATCGATGCGGACAAGCCGCCCTACGTCGAATACTTCGCGTGGGCACTCCGGCTCTCCCGTCCCGGAACCCTGATCGTCGCGGACAACGTCATCCGCGAGGGAGCGGTGCTGGATCCGGACACCTCGGACCAGATGGTGGCGGGAGCGCGGAGGTTCAACGCGGCGCTGGCCGCGGAGAAGCGCGTGTCGGCGGTCGTCTTGCAGACCGTGGGCGCCAAGGGACACGATGGGATGGCGCTGGCGGTCGTCCTCTGAGGAGAACGGTACCATGACCCAGATCAATCCCCGCAGGGTAACGGCCAGGATCGAAGGTGATTTCGTCGTCTTCCTGATCGGCATGCGCATCAACAAGCCGTGGAAGCTGCACAAATAGCTGCCCGTCGCTCTCGCGATACCGAAGATGATCAAGGAGCTCGAGAATCGTCCCGAGGCCGGCTGCCTGGGTACCCTCTCCACGTCCCGACTGCTCATCCAGTATTGGCGCTCCTTCGAGCATCTCGAGGCGTGGTCGCGCGATGCCAACCAGTCGCACTGGCCTGCGTGGACCGCCTTCAACCAGCGCATGGCGAAGAGCCGCGGCGACGTCGGGATCTGGCACGAGACCTACAAGGTCCGCGCGGGCGAGTACGAATGCGCCTACAGCGGAATGCCTCCGTTCGGGCTCGCCAAGGCCAGCGCTTAGGTCGATGCGCACGAATCCGCGCGGGGACGCATGGAGCAGGGCCGGCGCGCCACGATTTCCTGAGTCGACCCAGAATGAACTCGCCCAAGCGCCTGCAGCTGTACGAAACGCCCGAGATCGCGGTCACCTTCGATCCCGAGGTCTGCATCCACGCGGGAGCCTGCGTCCGGGGGCTCCCGACCGTGTTCGACACGCACCGCAAACGCTGGATCCGGCCGGAGCAGGCGTCGCCCGAGGAGGTCGCCGCGCAGGTAGAAAGGTGCCCGTCGGGGGCCCTCCAGTACAGATTGAAGAATGCGCAGAACGACTCGTGACCGAATCACCGACGACCGCCCGCTAGTGTCCCGAGTCGGAAGTTCGCCGTCGCACCGAGGAGGTCGATGCGCCGCTCCGGCTAGGAACGACGACGAGTCGTAGCAGCGCTACGGCGAGGAGGAGAGACGACGCCGCAGCGGATGCAGCGGCCTCCGCATGCAGGCGAACTTTCGATTCGGGACACTAGATGCCAGACAAAGCTGAACGCGATTCGGGATCCCTCGAGAGGGGCCTCGGCTCGATCGTGGTCGGGCTCGTCGCCGCTGCTCTGGTGATCATCTCCCTCGGGCCGATTCTCCAGCGCCCCTATCCCGTGCCGGGCCTCAATCCCCTCGAGGCCTCGGCCGAGCTGCGGGAGCAGGCTAGCTCGCTCCCGCGCATGAGCTTCATCCTTCTGTTCGCGGCGTACGCCCTCGCGTCGCTGCTCGGCGGCATCGCGACCAGCCTCACCTCCGGCCGGAGACACGGGTGGCCGGTCGTGGTCACCGGCCTGGTGCTGATGATCGCCGGCACCTACGGGGTGATGGTCGTCTATCAGCCGCTCTGGTTCAGGGCGGCCAGCTTCCTCACGTATCCGATGGCCTACCTGGGCCACCTGGTGGTACGCAAACGCCGTTGAGACCGACGCCGCCGTGAGACTCCACGTCACGCGTTGGCCCACCCTCATCGCCGCGCTCTGCGCCGCCGCTCCACTCGTCGCCCAGAGCCGACCGGGCGAGTGGATGACCGCGCCCTCCCTCCCCACGGCCCGCCAGGAGATGCCGTCGGCGCTTCTCGCCGGGAAGATCTACATACCGACCGGCTACGACATCGCGGCTCAGGCCACGTCGGTCCTGGAGGTCTTCGATCTCGCGACGGGCTCATGGTCTCGTGGCCCGGCGCTGCCGGAGCGACGCCATCATCCCGGCATCGCCGCCGTGGGCGGCCGTGTCTTCGTGATCGGCGGATACGATCAGGCGCGGCGCGCCACCTCGACGGTCTTCGCGTTCGATCCGGCGCGCGGCGAGTGGGCTCCGCGAAGCGCCCTGCCCATGGCGCGCGCGGCGCACGTCGCCGTTCCGTTCGGCGGAAAGATCTACGTGTTCGGCGGGGTGCGGGACGGTGATCTCTACGGGAGCACGCTGGTCTATGACCCGGACGCCGACCGCTGGTCCACCGCCGCGCCGATGCCCACCCCGCGCGAGCATCTCGCGGCGACCGCGATCGGCGGTCGGATCTACGTGGTTGGCGGTCGGATCCCGCAGAACGTCCGGGCGCTGGAGGCATATTCCCCGACCACGGACGAGTGGGAGCGGCTCCCGGACATGCCGACCGCGAGGGGCGGCCTCGCCGCGGGCGCGTCGGGCGGCAAGCTCTACGTCTTCGGGGGCGAGATCCCAGCGGTGTTCGCGGAGACGGAGGAGTACGATCCCTCCACCCGGCTATGGCGGCGGATGGCGGACCTTCCGACGCCGCGGCACGGCATGGGCGCCGTCACGGTGGGAAGCGCGATCCACGTCATCGGCGGCGCGATCTGCGCGGGCCTTTGCGCTTCCGCGGCACACGAGATCTTCCAGCCCTAGATTGCCTCGACTCTTTCCAATCGGCGGTGTGAATGCAGACCTCCGACATCAAGAGAATGACCCTGAAGCTGAGCGCCGACGTGCGGGCGGGTCGCTTCGAGGCGGACCTGGACCTCGGCAAGTCGGAGTA
Organism: Gemmatimonas phototrophica; assembly: GCA_945876015.1. GTDB lineage: Bacteria > Gemmatimonadota > Gemmatimonadetes > Longimicrobiales > Gaopeijiaceae > UBA2988. The sequence continues at coordinate 430 of CAMCNM010000182.1, read as the reverse complement.
TCTCGGCGAATCCAGGGAGATGGCGGAGGCCTACGAGGATCGCGCGCTGCCCATTCTCGAGGCGTACCGCTCCCGGGGCCTGATCACCGAAGAGGAGTTGGCCGCTCATCGGACGCTCGAGGTGGACAGGGAGATCCTGGCCGACCGCCTCCAGGTGCTCGCGGAGACGCTTCAGGTCGATTGATGCCGGTTCCTCCACTGACGAGACCTCGATGAAGGCTCTGAGGGGAATCCTGCTTTTCGCTCTGCTCCTGCGCCCCGTCGGGGGTGAGGCGCAGACGTTTCCCCGTTGTTGGTCCTTCGCCCTCCCTGGCGAGCCGAGCGCGGCGTTCCCCTCGATCCGACTGCTCGACGGAGGTGAGGCCCTCCTCTTCCAGGGCTCGGGCACCGCCGCATGGAGCCTCCGTGCCGACACCGTCGTCGCAGCCTC
>CAMCNM010000181.1 GCA_945876015.1 Gemmatimonas phototrophica | reverse complement strand
GGTGACGCGGGCGTGGTGCGCATCCCCGAGACCCGCCGGGGCGTGGCCGCCACCACCGACTGCAACGGGCGGTACTGCTATCTCGAGCCCCGTCGCGGAGCAGCGATCGCGGTGGCGGAGGCCGCTCGGAACCTCGCTTGTGTTGGCGCACTCCCGGTCGCGGTCACGAACAACCTCAACTTCGGCAACCCGCTCAAGCCCGCGATCTACCATCAGCTGCGCGAGGCGGTGGTCGGCATCGCCGAGGCCTGCCTCCTGTTCGAGACGCCGGTGACCGGCGGCAATGTTTCGCTCTTCAACGAGACGGAGGGCGCGGCGATCTATCCGACACCAGTGATTGGCATGGTCGGCATCGTCGAGGACGTCGAGAAGGTGTGCCGGTTTTCGTTCACGCGGCCCGGCGCTGCGATCGTCCTGCTCGGCACCAACAAAGGCGAGATGGGCGGGTCCGAGTACATCTACGTCTTCCACCAGCTCGTGGCCGGGGAGCCACCCCAGGTGGACCTGCTGGCCGAGCGGCAACTGCAGCGGGCCGTGCTCGCGTTGATCAAGGAGGGCCTGCTCGACTCCGCGCACGACTGCGCCGAGGGCGGGCTCGCGTGCGCCCTCGTCGAGTCCGCGCTCGGGGACGGAATCCGGCCCCTGGGAGTGGACGTTACCCTGGCCGACCGCATGGGGCCGATTCCGCTATTCTTCGGTGAGAGTCAGGGGCGGATCATCGTCTCCTGCGCCCCGGAGAAAGTCGCACGCGTGCTCGATCTCGCAGGGAGCCACGGGGTGCCCTGCACCGACATCGGCCGGGTGGGCGCGCCCGAAGGAAACCTCCGGATCCGCGCCGGAACGTCGGGGTTAGACGTGCCCCTCCGCGACCTCGCGGACGCGTTCTTCGGGGCGATCCCGGCGCTCCTGGAATCCCCCACCACGCCGGCCGCATCGTGAGCACCTTGCCCGAAGATATCGTTTCCACCGAGCTGGACGACCGGCCCCACGAAGAGTGCGGGCTGGTCGGCATCAGCGGGATCGACAAGGCGGCCGAGCTCGCGTTCCTCGGCCTCTACGCGCTCCAGCACCGCGGTCAGGAAGCGGCAGGGATCGTCGGGCTCTCCCCGCAGGGCACCAAGCTCCACAAGGGCCTGGGTCTGGTCTCGGACGTGTTCGACGCCAAGGCCCTCTCCGGGCTCACCGGCCGCGGCTCGATCGGCCACGTGCGCTACTCGACCGCGGGCGGCAGCCGCATCGAGAACGCCCAGCCAATCATGGTGCGCTACTTCGAGGGCGACCTCGTGATCGCACACAACGGCAACCTCACCAACGCGGTCGATCTGCGCGCCAAGCTGGTCGAGGAAGGCGCGATCTTCCAGACCACGAGCGACTCCGAGGTCATCGTCCATCTGATCGCGCGGTCGAGGCACGACACGGTGGACGCCCAGATCGACGACGCACTGACCCACCTGGAGGGCGCGTTCTCGCTCGTCATGTCGGTGGGCGAGACGATCTACGCGGTCCGCGATCCGAGGGGTTACCGGCCGCTCATGCTGGGCACGAAGGGTGACGGGTGGGTGGTCGCGAGCGAGACCTGCGCCTTCGACATCATCGGCGCCGAGTACGTGCGTGATCTCCTGCCGGGCGAGGTCATCAAGATCAACGGCAGCAAGGTCGAGAAGCTCCGGTCCCTGCCCCCCGCGACGCCCGCGCCCTGCATCTTCGAGCTGGTGTACTTCGCCCGGCCGGACTCCCGCATCTGGGGCGTCAGCGTGGACCGCGCGCGGCGCGCGTTCGGCAGGCAGCTCGCCAAGGAGCACCCGGCCGTCGCGGACTGCGTGGTCTCGGTCCCCGACAGCGCGAATTCCGCGGCCCTGGGCTACGCGGAGGAGAGCGGCATCCCCTTCGAGCTGGGGCTGCTGCGCAATCACTACGTGGGCCGGACATTCATCAAGCCGTCGCAGGCGGACCGCGACTTCGGCGCCCGCATGAAGTACAACCCCGTAAAGGAGGTCGTCGCGGGCAAGCGGGTCGTGGTCGTGGACGACTCGCTCGTGCGGGGCACCACGAGCAAGAGCCTGGTCAAGTTCATTCGTGAGGCCGGCGCGACCGAGATCCATTTCAGGATCGCGAGCCCGCCGGTGCGCTTCCCCTGCTTCTACGGGATCGACATGCCGAGCCGCGAGGAGCTGCTCGGCTCAAGCCTGTCGATCGATGGGATCGCCGCCGTTCTGGGCGTCGATTCGCTGGGCTACCTCAGCCTCGAAGGGATGGAAGGCGCCGTCGCCGCGCAGGGACCGTTCTGCAACGCATGCTTCTCGGGCAACTACAGCGCCCCGCTGGTGGACGTCGAGAAGGGGCTCGCTCCGAGCAACGTAGCGCCGGGCTGCTGAGGCGCAGCCCCACCCCGTCCCCCCTGGACGTTACACGCGAGCGACTGCTCGCCCTCCCCAAGCCAGAGCTCCACGTCCACCTGGACGGCAGCGTGCGTCCGGCCACCATGATCGAGCTGGCCCGCGAGCGCGGTAAGCCGCTGCCCGCCTGGGAGCGGGACGATCTCGAGGGCTACATGGTGGCGAGCGACACCAAGAGCCTCCGCGAGTACCTGGCCCGCTTCGACGTCATCATCCCACTGCTCCAAGACGCCCAGGCCATTGAGCGCGTCGCGTACGAGCTGGCCGAGGACAACGCCAGCGAGAACGTCCGCTACCTGGAGGTGCGCTTCTGCCCCGGCCTCAACACCAAGGAGGGCCTCACCTCCGCGTTGGTGATCGAAGCGGCTCTCCGGGGCTTGGCGCAGGGGATGGAGGACTTCCGTATCCGGATCGGGCTGATCGTATGCGGGCTCAGGCACCTCGAGCCACGCGCATCGGCCATTCTCGCCGAGGTGGCCACGTCGTTCAAAGGAAAGGGCGTGGTCGGGTTCGATCTCGCCGGAGCCGAGAGCGGCCATCCCCCGATGGAGCACCGCGCCGCCTTCCAGACGGCGGCGCAGGCGAACATGGCGATCACCATCCACGCCGGTGAGGACCAGGGCCCCGAGTCGATCCGGCAGGCGCTGCACGACTGCGGCGCGCACCGGATCGGGCACGGCACACGCCTGTTCAGGGACGCCGATCTCCTGCGGTATGTGAAGGATTTCCGGGTCCCCCTCGAGGTGTGCCTGACCTCGAACGTGCAGACGGGCGCCGTGGCCTCGTATCGAGAGCACCCGCTTCGCGCGTACTACGAGGAGGGGCTCGTGGTCACGCTCAACACCGACAACCGGCTCGTTTCGGGGACCACCCTGACCGAAGAGTACTGGAAGGCGCACCACCATCTCGGGTTCACCTGGTCCGAGCTCCAGGAGGTCGCCGTGATGGGGTTCCGGTGCGCCTTCATGCCGCGGGATGAGAAGCTGGCGCTGCTCGATCAGGTGCGACGGGAGATGGGGGAGCTGGACGCGAAGGGGTGAGACGGGTTGGTGACCCTTCCTACCGTGTACGGGCAGCGATGGCGAGCTTGTTGGGTTTCGTCTGCCCGATGTCCTGCCTCTCCACCAGCTCGAAATGCTCGGCAAAGGTCGGAGACAGGTAGTCATCGACGGTGTGCAATGGGTACGTGACCGGAACCCGGTCTTGAAACAGCTTCAGCTGCACGTACCGCCGACCACCTCGCGAGACCGTGCCTCGGTTAGCCGTATTGTCCGGGTGCCCGACGACCACGATCAGCATCCCCCCCGGCTTCAGCACGCGCGCGGCCTCCCGATACGCCTGGTCGAGGTCCTCCTCATAGTGAAGCGAGGCACGCCCCACCAGGTAATCCTGCGAATCGTCAGCGAATGGGATCGAGGACCACGAGCCAGCATGGATGGCTGACGCATCGCCAAGACGCTGCCGCGCCGCCGCCGCCATGACCTCCGAACACTCCACGCCCTGGGCAGTGGCAAAGCCGAGCTCTCGATAGGCGACCAGTTCGTCACCACCTCCACAGCCCACATCCACCAGGGCCCGATCCGCGCCAGCGCTCAGATGAGAGAGGATGAAGCGGGACGACGATCGACCATCCTCACGGCCCTTGTGCTCGGCGCGGAATGCGAGATACCTACGGCCCACCTCGTTGAGGTCGTATTGCCCCGCGATATCCACGGGGAAGGGATGCGGAGCATCGCGGAACCGTTTCCGCACCAGGAAGCCTACCGGAATCAGTGCGACGATTCCGATGATCAGTGCCAGCTGGATGCTCACCGCGCGCGGCCATTCCGGATCACACTCGACCACCCCTGCATGAAGCCGCGGACCGCCTCCTCTGTCGGGTCACCGGAATAGTCACCCCGGCTCGACCCTCGCGGACCTCATTTTCTACCCCAGCACCGCCTCCGCACAAGCCACCTCACCATCCCCAAGAAAACAAGCTGCCCCGCCCGGCTGGATCGCCGGACGGGGCAGCGTTGTTCGCTCGAGAGAGAGCGCTATCGGCCAGCCATCATCAGAAGGCCGAGTAGTCGCCCCGATTGATATCCTGACTGCCGCTCTGCAGGAACAGCCGCGAACTCGGGGTCGTACCGGTCAGACCGACGGTCGCAGCGTTGGGCACGATCTCGTACACGCCCTCCTGCAGGTTGTTGTAAGTGAACGTACCGGTCCCGTCCGTCGTGATCGTGGTCGGACCAGCGTTCGTAGCGGCAATCGGCATATAGGTCGAG
>CAMCNM010000180.1 GCA_945876015.1 Gemmatimonas phototrophica | reverse complement strand
AGCAGCGCGACGACCTGCTCGGGCATCGGACGGTTGGACGAGATCTGCGCGTTCGCCCCCATGAGCGTCTCGGCCTCTTGCTGGACCGAGCGGTTCACGTCCGCGCTGAAGCCGTGGATCGCGACCAACGCCATCACGCCCAGCGAGATCGAGAGCATGTACACGCCGATGCGGCGCACCGACGACCGGAGCTCCCGGCGGGCGAGGGACAGCGCGAAGCCGAGCCTCATGCCTCCCCAAGCTCTGCTTGTGGGCCCGCAGGCTCCGCCCGTGGGCCCGCAATCTCCGCTGTTGGTCCCGCGCCCACCCCGGTGTCCTCGACCACCCGCCCGCCAGCCAGCCGCACGATGCGGTGCGCCCGTGCGGCGAGAGTCAGGTCGTGCGTCACGAGCACGAGGGTGGTGCGGGCTTCACGGTTGAGCGTCTCCATCAGCTCGATCACGACGCCGCCCGTCTCCTGATCGAGATTCCCGGTGGGCTCGTCGGCGAACAGGATGCGCGGGCGGTTCGCGAAGGCGCGCGCCAGCGCCACGCGCTGCTGCTCGCCCCCGGACAGCTGAGTGGGGTAGTGATCGACGCGGTCCCCGAGACCCACCCGCTCGAGCAGCCCCCGAGGGCCGTCGCGCAGATCGCGCGCCTGCTGCCCGCCCATCAGCTCGAGCGGCACGAGCACGTTCTCGAGCGCGGTGAGCGTGGGGAGGAGATGAAAGGTCTGGAACACGAACCCGACGTTGCGCGCACGAAACCCGGCGCGCTGGTCCTCGGTAAGAGTGGTCAGGTCCACGCCGTCCAGGCACACCCGGCCGGAGCTCGGCTCGTCCAGGCCCGCGAGCAGGCCGAGCAGCGTGGTCTTCCCGCTTCCCGAGGGTCCGAGGATTGCGACGAACGCCTCGGGCGCGATGTGCAGGCTGACGTCCTTGAGGACCGGCAGGGGCCGGCCGCCGCTCACATAGGTCTTTCCCAGGCCTTCGGCCAGGATCATATGCTCGTTCGCTCGCTCCTCATCGTCCTCCTGCTCGCCGCGCCCATCGCCGGATGCGGGTCCCCCGATGATGCCGGAAGAGCCCCGGGCGCGCAAACGGCCGCGGCATCTCCCGCCACGATCGACACGCCGCCCGACGCTGGCGCTCTGCGGCCCGCGGTCGCGGGAGACGGCCCGCGCGTGGTCTTCATGGGCACGAGCCTCACCGCAGGGTTCGGCCTCCCCTCCCCCGACGATGCCTTCGCCGCCCGCCTGCAGGAGATGGCCGACTCCGCGGGAGTCCCCGCGCGCATGATCAACGCCGGGGTGAGCGGCGAGACCAGCGCCGGGGGGCTACGCCGGATCGGCTGGCTGGTGGGCGACACGGTGGACGTGCTCGTGCTCGAGCTGGGGGCGAACGACGGGCTGCGGGGACAGGACACCGAGGCGCTCGCAGCCAACCTCGAGGCCATCATCGACACCACGCGGGCCCACTGGCCGGACGCGGAGATCGTGCTGGCCGGCATGCAGGCGCCTCCCAACCTGGGCGCCCGATATACAGGCGCGTTCGGCGCCGTTTTCCCGCGCGTGGCCGCCGAACGGAAGACCGCTCTCGTATCATTCCTGCTCAAAGGCGTAGCCGGCATGCGCGAGTTCAACCAGGGCGACGGGATCCACCCCACCCCCGAAGGACATCGGATGATCGCACGCACGGTCTGGCCAGTGCTCGCACCCGCGATCGAACGCGCAGCCGCGCGTCCCACGAGAGGACCGAGGTGAGTGAAATGAGCGAGTCGCCCGCGCCCCCCCACCCGCCGATCGTCAGCTTTCCCCTCAAGGTCCTCACCGCCGCGATCGGAGTGCTCGTGCTCGCGATGTTGGTGGGAGTTCTGTTGTCCGGCCGGTGGGAGGTCGAGCGGAGCGCCCTGGTGGCGGCCCCTCCCGCCGCGGTCTTCAGGTGGCTCGACGACCCGCGCCGCTGGGACGAGTGGGCGCCGCTGGGCGACGTCGTGACCACGTTCTCGGGGCCCGAGCGCGGCGCGGGCGCGACGCGCAGCTGGAACCACCCCGAGCTGGGGGACGGCTTCTTCCGCATCGTCTCGACGGTTCCCGACCGGGAGGTGCGCTACCACGTCGAGGTACAGGAGGGGAGCCTAGTCACCGACGGCACGATCGAGCTCTCCCCCGAGGGGACGGGCACGCGCGTGACCTGGCGTGAAAACGGGGACTTCGGGCGGAATCCCCTGATGGGCTACACCGCCCGGTCCATGGACCGGATGCAGGGCCCCCAGATGGAGCTGACGCTGAAACGGCTGGCCGAAAAAGCCGCCGCGAACCCCAAGTAGCGATCTATTGCAAGTAGCGATCTATCGTTTAGACCCGCGCCTTGTAGTAATCGACCAACTCCGCGTTGGTCGGCATCCGCTTCATCACCCCGAGCAGCTCCGTCATCGCGCTGTCGGCCGGCACGTCGCTCAGCTGACGCCGCATCGCGCGCGAGAGAGCGAGCGCTTCGTCGGACAGCAGCAGCTCTTCCTTACGCGTCGCCGACGCGGTCAGGTCGATCGCCGGCCAGATGCGCTTGTCGGCCAGCTCGCGGGACAGCAACAGCTCGCTGTTACCGGTTCCCTTGAACTCCTCGAAGATCACCTGGTCCATGCGCGAGCCGGTATCGACCAGCGCGGTGGCGATGATCGTGAGCGAGCCGCCGCCCTGCCGCGGGTCGATCTTCCGCGCGCTGCCGAGGAAGCGCTTCGGCTTCTCGAGCGAGTTGGCGTCGAGACCGCCCGACAGCGTGCGGCCGCTCCCTTCCTCGTTCGTGTTGTAGGCGCGGGCCAGACGGGTGATCGAGTCCAGAATGATGACGACGTCCTGGCCCATCTCGACGCTGCGGCGGGCGCGCTCGAGCGTCATCTCGGCCACCGCGGTGTGGCGGTCGGCCCCGCGGTCGAAGGTGGACGCGATCACCTCGCCGAAGCCGACCGACTCCATCTCGGTGACTTCCTCGGGGCGCTCGTCCACCAGAAGGATGTAGAGCTTGCACTCGGGATGGTTGGTGACGATCCCCTCGGCCACCGCCTGAAGGACCATCGTCTTACCGGCCTTGGCCGGGGCGACGATCATCGCGCGCTGACCCTTCCCGAACGGACAGAACAGGTCGATGACGCGGTTCGTGTAGTCGGGCTGGCCGCGCACGGTGCGTCCGCACTCGAGCTTCAGCTGCTGATCGGGGTGCATCGCCGACAGACGATTGAACTCGGGACGCCGGCGCGCCTCCTCCGGATCCTTCCCGTTCACGAACGTCAGATGGACGAGCGGAGGGCTCTTTCCGGTATTCGGTCGCTTTCCGACCTCGCCCTGCAGCTCGTCCCCGGTCCTGAGACCGAACTTCTGGATGACCCGGCCTCCGACGTAGATGTCGTCGTTGCTGGGGATGTAACCCGCGTCGCGGCGGCGAATGAAGCCGGACCCGCTCCCGAGGACCTCGAGGATCCCAAGTGATTCCTGCATACTCAAGCTTGCGTCTTCATGGCTCTGCAGCAGTGACAGTGGATAGGCTCGGGCGGATGCCCGGTCCGTTTACTACCGGGAGCGACGCGGTGCGAACCCGCGAAATCTCCTCCCCACGAGGCAAGTCGAGTGCCAGTCACGGACTCGCGATCGAGGCGAACTGCCCTCAGCGAGGCGGTGGCTGAACGAGGACCGGAGCCCATGGCCGGTATTGCCTGGGGGATCCCCCGCGCACAACAGCCAGAAGCGCGTGGAGATGGATCGCCCTTGGGTATGCGCCGGCTAGTATCGCCGGCGAGTGCCGCCCGAGCGGACCCCTAAACTTCTAACGCGAGCGTACTCTGGGCAAGTCGGGACCGGCAGAGGTCGGCTCCGACGCTCGCCTACCACCACACACCGGGGCCCGGCATTTCGTTGAAACGGCCCCCAACTGTCCACCAGCGCCCGCCACGCCTGTCCAGCCGCCTGGACAGGACACCCCCCCCCACCCACGCCACCGAAACGATCTTACGTTCAATCCCGACAACGAGTTCCGCGCGTTCACCACGCGTGGCACGTGGCCTGCCTCTGGGAGATCTCGAAAGCATCCTCTCCCAGGAGGTTCCGTGCGTACCCGTGCGCTCCTCGGCGTGCTTCTGGCTTCCGCCGCCCTCGCCGTTCCTTCCACCACCCCTGCCCAGCCCTTCACCCAGGTCAGCGCCGGCCTCGGGGGCGGCGTCTTCGACGGCTTCGGAATCGGGCTGGCCTTCCGCCCCGAGTCTCCCTACTCGATCTACGGCGATTACCACGGCGGGAGCCGGGGCGACCACGGCCGCTACGGTGGAGCTCGACGCGTGGTACGCGCATACGACCGCTACGACGACTACTGCTGGGACGAGGCCTGGGATCTGCGCTGGGGCCGGGGCTATTACGGGTGGGACCGGTTCGGATCGTACGACCATCTCGACTTCTATCACGACTGTCTGAGAGGCGGCCCCGACTTCGCGTACGACCAGTGGCGTTGGCATGACCGCCGCTCCTACGCCTACGGATACGGCGCGCCGCGCGGCGGCGTCCACGTCTCGATCTACCTGGGCGACCCGTTCTGGCCGCGTCGCGATCCCTATTGGGCGCGCGACGTCTACTGGGTGCGGCCCGACCCGTTCTGGCACCGCGGTCCCTATCTGGCCTACAACCCGTGGGATTGGTCCGGAGGCAACTTGGGAACGCGGCACAACCTGCG
>CAMCNM010000179.1 GCA_945876015.1 Gemmatimonas phototrophica | reverse complement strand
GATCTGCGCCCCGGCCTCAGCCTCCCTCAGGATCGCCATGATCTGCTCTTCCGTGAACCTGCTCTTCTTCATGGACTCCTCCGCGCTGGAGTCCCATCATAATTGGATCAGGTTCCGGGGGTCACCTCATGTGGACACCGTTCTTCGCGAGCTCAAGGCCCTGGGGATTTGGATCGCCCTCGACGATTTTGGCACCGGATACTCGAGCCCCTCCTACCTGAGGCGATTCCCGATCGATACGCTCAAGATCGACATCAGCTTTACTCGCGATGTCACCACGAGCACGGAAGGAGCGGCGATCGCGATTGCCATCATCAACATGGCGCGCAGCTTGAACATGACGGTGGTCGCCGAAGGCGTCGAAACGGAGCCGCAGCTGGAATTCCTGCGGGCGCATTCCTGCGACGAGATCCAGGGGTACTATTGCTCCCACCCTCTCCCGGCGGCGGATCTGCCCATTCGGAGGGAAGAGATTCGCGCGAACGGTTTCGGCCCTTCCAACCTCGTCCCTCTACATATGCTCGGGGAGGACCTCTCCACAGCATCGCTGCCAGGTGAGGTCACTCTGTAGGGCCAACTCGTTCAGCACGACTTGACGATCCGGTACCGATGGATCGTCGGCGCGTCCAGATCGTCCAGCTTCGTTCCCCACACTTCGTCAAGCGTCGCGCGCAGCACCTGGAGGCGCGGGGACCAGGGACGGGGAGCCGATCGCCCGTCCGTGATGAGCACCGAGCCCGTGAGATCTCCGCGCTCGTCGTAGATCTCCCACAGGTCCGCCCGGTCCTCCCTCAGCTCACGCAGCAGCCAGACGGTTCCATCCTGGCCCGCGACGATCTGACGCACCGGCGGGAGGAACTCGGGGAAGGTGATCGCTTCCCGCGCTTCCGCAGCACCCGCGTACGAGCCCGAAAACGCCTCGCGCAGCCAATCCTGCCATGCCTTCGTCACCGGCTTCGGCTCGAAGGGAAGGGTGGAGTTGAGGATGGTATCTCCACCGATCCCGATCTTGAGCAGATCGAAGGACCCGAGCGCCCTCACCGGCAGCCCGATCAGATCGAGGAGCGACGGAGCCTCGTTCTCCTCGCGGATGTCACCGATGAGGACGACGGCGGAGCCGTCGGGCGTCGCAACCACGGGAAGGAGCGATTCCCCCAGGGCTCGGAAGCTCCAGTCCTGGAGCGGATGATCGAGCATGCCCCCTCCCACCTTCACCGTCCGCGGCGCGGACCACGAAGCCCATGCGATCGTGTCGAGGACCGCGCCGGCGCGCGAGAAGCGGAGCAGCGGCAATCGCTCGGCCGACATGAACGGACCGATGGTATTGCCGCTCAGAGACCGATCGCCCAGGAAGCTACCGTCGGCCAGCGGCGTGCGCGGAGCGAACGTGCCCTCGGTGCCCACCGGGGTGCGGAACGTGACCTTGTATGCCTCGTTCCCGTCGCGGTTGAAGAAATGCGTGGACCTGAGATCGGTGACCCATAGCGTGTCTCCGCGCCAGCCGAGCCAGCGCGCGCCGACCTCGAACTCACCCGGCCCCTGCCCGATGCGGCCGATCGGGGCCAACGGCCGTCCGCCGGCATCGAACACGGCGACGCCGAAGGTTTGTGGGACGTACATCCGACCCTCTCGATCGAGATCGAAGTCCTGGACGCTGGTCAGCGCGGCCGGGCCGTCCACCGCGCCCATCCGGAACGTCTCCTCGAGCTTCCAGGGCGGCCGGCACACCGCCTGTCCCGAGAGGGACGACGCGAAAAGGAGAAGCGGAATCGCGAGGCGGGCGCCGAGCTTCATGAGGTTTCCGAGGGGTTGGGAGACGCCCACCTGTGATTCGGCTTACCCTACGTGCATCGGACGCCGCGATGTCGGCCGACGGCCCCGCGAACTGGACGAGAAGTCCGCAGTTCGCTATCGAATAGAATGTCGCCCATCCATCCCTCACGCAGGACCCTCCTCTCGCTCGCCCTGGTGTTGGCGGCGGCGTCCTGCGTCGGCGGCCCTCCTCCGGTCGCCACGATCGAGTCGTTGACGATCGGCGATCTCAGCGCGGGGGTGGGACAGGCGGTCTCGTTCAAGCTGCGCCTGCTCGACGAAAAGGGAAGACCGATCGAGGGACTGGAGGTTCGTTTCGGGGTGGGCAACGGGGCGGGGTCCACGAAGCCCGGCGTCAGCTCGAGCGACGTCCAGGGGGTGGTGTCCGTGGAGTGGACCCTGGGCACGACCTCGGGACGGCAGTCGCTCACCGCCACCTCGGGCGGCAAGTCGCTCACGGTCTCGGCGGTCGCTCGGCCCGATGTGCCCGTGGGCCTCTCGGTCATCGCCGGGCAGGCGCAGGTCGGTGCCGCGGGTGATCCGCTCGCGATTCCCCTGGTCGTGCGTGTGCGCGATCGATATCAGAATGGCGTGCCGGGCATCGACGTGTCCTTCCGCGTGACCGCGGGTGGGGGTACGCTCGGAGCCAGCACGATCCGAAGCGACTCCACCGGCAGCGTCCGTCCGTCGTGGATCCTGGGTGCCGGCGTGGGTCAGCAAGGCCTGATCGCGGAAGCCTCCGGCATCGCGCCGGCAGAGATCACCGCGTCGGCCGTGCCCGGTCCCGCGGCCCGAGTGACCGTGATCGCCGGTGGAGGGCAGAGCGGTCAGGTGGGAAAGCCTCTCGCAGCTCCCATCCTCCTCGAGCTCCATGATCGCCTCGGCAATCTGGCCACCAACGGTCGCGTGGAGCTGCGCGGGGATGGCGCCACCATCGCGTCACCCGCGGTCGCAGGCGGCGACGGACGCATTTCCGTCGCCTGGACCCTCGGCACCCGGGCGGGTGCGCAGACGCTGAGAGCCGTGGCCGGCCCCTCCGACTCGGCGACCGTTTCCGCCGTTGCATCCCCGGGACCTCCGGCCACGGTGACCCGACTACGTGGCGATGCGCAGAAGGGCTGGACCGGGGGTCTGCTCGCCGACAGCGTCGCCATCTCCGTGAAGGATCAGTACGACAACGCGATTCCCGGGGTCGAGGTCGCCTTCGCCGTCACGGGCGGCGGCGGCACCGCGAGCCCGCCGCTCGCCGCGACACGTCCGTCCGGCGAGGTCAGGACCGCCTGGAGGCTGGGACCGGGTATCACCTCGAACGCGCTCGAAGCGCGCGTCCCGGGGCTTGCCCCGCTCTCGTTCTCCGCGGTGGCGACGTCGGGGCCGCCCGCGGTGATCAGCGTTGTTTCGGGAGATCAGCAGTCGGCCCAGGTGACCACGCCGCTGCCGAACCCGATCGTGCTGCGCGTCAGGGATGCGGCGGGCCTCTCGGTTCAGGGCGCGACCGTCGCGTTGGTGCTCGACGGAGCCGGCGGCTCGATCACGCCGACGTCGCTCGTCACCGACACGACCGGTTCGAGCACGTTCCGTTGGACGCTCGGCACCGTGGCCTGGCCCGCGACGGTCACGGCGAAATCAGGCGATGCGCCGACCGCGTTCCTCATCGCGTTCGGATCTCCCGGTCCGGCCTCGGCCATCCGCGCCCGATCGACCGGTCCGGCGCTCTGGCCTACCGGTCTCGCGGTCTCGCCACGCCCCGCGGTGGGAGTCGTCGATGTCCATGGCAACAACGTGCCCGGTGTCGCGGTGGCGTTCGATGTGATCGCGGGCGGGGGATCGGTCACGGGCCCGAATCAGACCACCGATAGCGAGGCGACGGCACGGGTGGGGAGCTGGACCCTGGGACCCACGCCCGGCGAAAACGTGCTGCGGGCGAGGGCGTCGGTCGGCACCGTGGACTTCCCGGTCACCTCCTACGTGGATCAGACCTACGAGATCGAGCTCCGGTGGATCACCCCACCCACGAACGATCTCTCGAGTGCGGTGGTCGGCGCGTCGCAACGCTGGGCCGCGGTCATCGCGGGTGACATGCCGACCAAGTACGTGAGTCTTCCGGCGGGGGCATGTGGCATTCCGCACCCGGCGCTCGCCGATCGCATCGTGGACGATGTGCTGATCTTCGCCCAGATGGTTGCGATCGACGGCCCGCGCGGCGTTCTCGCGGGCGCCGGGCCCTGTGTCGTACGGGCGGACGGGAGCCCGCTCGTCGGGATCATCATGGTCGATGAGGCCGATGTGGGTCGGATGAGCATGGATGGCTTCTCGCTCACCTCCGTCATGGCCCACGAGATGGGGCACGTGATCGGCATCGGCAGCACCGGCGATTGGAACTCTCTCATCGCCGGACCCGCGTCCGACCCGTACTTCAACGGAGCGGCGGCGAAGGTGCAGTATTACGCAGCGGGCGGAACGCTCCCGAACGCGGTGCCGTTGGAGGCGGGTGGCGGTGGTGGAACCGCGCGCGCCCACTGGCGCGAATCGGACTTCGGACGGGAGCTGATGACGGGTTACCTGAACGCGGGGGTCCTCAACCCGCTCAGCGCCGTCACGGTTGGCGCGCTCGCCGACATGGGTTATCCGGTGAGCTACGCTGGAGCGGACCCGTATGCGGTCGGCGCCGGCGCTCCCGGCGTCGGGGAGACCCACCCGATCGAACTCGTCGAACGCGCGCTCGCCCCCCGCTTCATCCTCGGGCCCAACGGCGAGCTGATCCCGCTCCCCGGGAGCTAGGGAAGCTCTGCACAGGCGGCCACCGGGGCGATGATGGCCGGGAGCTGTGTGAGTATCGTGGCCAAGGTACTCGATAGCAGTCTGATCGTGGGTGCCTGGCGCCTCCGATCGGCGCGTGATGGGCCCGACATCTCCACTTTCGAGG
>CAMCNM010000178.1 GCA_945876015.1 Gemmatimonas phototrophica | reverse complement strand
AGCCAGAGAATCGCCGCGCCCGAGCCGAACCCCAACCGTCCGGTTCCGGCTCAGCTCGCCCGTGCAGGTCAGCACGAGGTCGCCCATCCCGGCGAGCCCGGCGAACGTGGATGCCTGCGCGCCCATGGCCTGACCCAGCCGCGCCATCTCGGCCAGTCCGCGGGTGATCAGCGCCGCGAGCGTATTGTGGCCGAACCCGAGCCCCGACGTCATCCCGGCCGCGAGCGCGATCACGTTCTTGAGCGCGCCGCCGAGCTCGACGCCCACCACGTCGTCATTCGTGTACACGCGGAAGTAGCGATTCTGGAAGAGCTTCTGCACGCGCTCGGCGGCATCCACGTCGGCGCTCGCGGCCACCACGGCGGTCGGCGTCTCGCGCGCGACCTCGGCCGCGAAGCTGGGACCGGAGATCACCGTGAAGCCCGCCATCCGGCTCTTCCCCAGGGCGCTGTTCAGAACCTCGCTCATCCGGCGGAGGGTCGAGGTCTCGATGCCCTTTGAAGCGCTCACCACCTGCGCGCCCTTCGCCACGTGGGGCGCGGCCTGCTCCATCACGCGGCCCACGAACTGGGACGGCACCACGTTCACGATCACCTGCGCGCGCGCGATCGAATGCTCGAGATCACCGGAGGCTTTGAGGTTGGCCGGAAGCGCGATCCCGGGCAGGAACCGCTTGTTCTCGTGCGCGCCGGTCACGGTCTCGACGACGTCGGACTCGAGCGCCCACAGGACGGTGTCGTGGCCGTTCTTGGCCAGCACGGCGGCCAGGCTGGTACCCCAGCTTCCTGCTCCGACCACGGTGACCCGTGAGGTCATCGCTCCTCGCTCCGCACCGGGGGAACGATGTGCCGTCCAGGTCCGCGCCCGAAACGATGCTCCTCGCCCCTGAGCAGGCGGCGGATGTTCGCGCGATGCGCCCAGGTCACGAACGAGGCGAGCGACACCGTGAACCAGAAGAGCGGAAGTCCGCCCCGGTTCGGGAGGAACCAGACCGCGACCGGAATGGTCAGCGCAGCGAGCACCGACCCGAGGGAGACGATGCGCGTGCTGAACACCGTCCCGGCCCAGACCAGAAACCCGGCCAGCACTGCCCAGGGGGCCAACCCGAGGAAGACCCCCGCGCTCGTGGCGACGCCCTTCCCTCCCTTGAAGCGCACCCAGACCGAGAAGACGTGGCCGAGGATGGCGGCGGCGCCGAACGCGAGCGCCCAATGTCCGGGGGAAGGAATCATTCCAGGAAAGAACCGGACGGGGACGAAGCCCTTCGCGACGTCCACGACCACGACCGGCAGCGCGGCCTTCCAGCCCAGCACACGGAATGCATTGGTCGCGCCCAGGTTTCCACTCCCTTCTTGGCGCAGGTCGATCCCAGAGACCGCCTTTCCCACCCAGAAGCTGGTCGGAATCGAGCCCAGCAGGTACGAGAGAACGACGAGCCCAAGTGCGAGCGGCACCGTCACCCTATGCGGTTGGACGCTGCCGACGCGCGGAGCTGGATCCGGATGGGCGAGCCCATGAACCCCCACCGCTCCCGGAAGCCGTTCATGAGGTAGCGAACGTAGTGATCCGGAAGTTCACGAGGAAGATTGGAGAACAGCACGAACGTCGGCGGATCGACCGAGACCTGGGTCCCGTAGCGCAGCTTGATCGCGCGGCCCCGCGAATGGGGCGGCGGCTGCCGCTTGTTCAGCTCCTCGAGCGCCTCGTTGACCTCGTGCGTGTCGATCCGCCGCGTGCGCTGCTCCTGCACCTCGAGCACCAGATCGAGCGCCTTGTGCACGCGCTGACCAGTCTTCGCCGAGGTGAAGAGGAACGGCACCCAGTTGAGGAACGGAGCCCGGTCGCGCGCCGCCTTCTCGAAGTGCGGCGCCGTCATCGTCTCCTTCTCCATCAGATCCCACTTGTTGACCACGATCACCACCCCGCAGCCGGCCTCCCAGGCCATCTCGATCACGCGGAGGTCCTGGATCGCGATGGACCCCTCGGTGGCGTCCACCAGCGCGAGCGCGATGTCCGCCTCCTGCAGCACCCGGGCCGTGCGCAGCGCGGAGTAGTACTCGAGCGAATCCTTCACCTTCGACTGCCGCCTCAACCCCGCGGTGTCCACGAACACCAGGTCGTGCCCGTGGTAGGTGAGCGGCGTGTCCACTGAGTCTCGGGTCGTCCCCGGAACGTCGCTCACCACCATGCGCTCTTCGCCGAACATCTTGTTCACGAAGCTCGACTTCCCGACGTTCGGCCGACCGATCACTGCGATGCGGATCGTGTCGTCGTCGTCCGTGTCCTCGGGCGCCTCGGGCAGCGCGGCGATGATCTTGTCGAGCAGATCGCCCATCGCCTTCCCCGAAGCGGACGAGACCGGAATCGGCTCGCCCATCCCGAGCGACCAGAAGTCGTTCCACGACGTATCGGTCGGGTAGTTGTCAACCTTGTTGACGATCACCAGCACGGGGCGACGCTTGACGCGCAGGAGGTCGGCCAGGCGCTCGTCGAGCGGATGCGGACCGAGCTTGCCGTCCACGAGGAGCAGGATCAGGTCGGCTTCGCTCACGGCCGCCATCGCCTGCTCGCGCACGAGCCGGTCCATCGGCTCGTCGCTCCCCTCGATCACGCCGCCGGTGTCCACGATGAAGAACTGCCGTCCCGCCCAGTCCGCCTTCGCGAAGTTGCGGTCGCGCGTGACGCCCGGCTGATCGTCCACGATCGCGAGCTTCCGGCCCACGACCCGGTTGAAGAAGGTGGACTTGCCCACGTTGGGGCGCCCCACCACCGCGACGATCGGAAGCTTGCCGGTCATCGGGAGCGCAGCGCCGAAGTGAGCTCGTAGCCGGGGATCACGCGGGCGGGCGCGAGCCGCGCCTCGAACTCGGTCAGGGGCATGCTGTCGATGAAGAGGCTGTCGCCGTTGAGCGTTTCTGCGGGGAAGAGCACGAGATCGCGCTCGGTGCACGCTCCGAGCTGCTCGGCAAGGTCGCGGCCGGCCAGCAACCCGGCCACCGACACGGTCTCGCCGAAGAAGCGGTTCTGGATCTCGATCACCTCGACCTCGGCGCCGGTCGCGGCCGCCAGGCGCCCGGACCGCTCGCGCATGAAGGGCGCCATCGAGCGAGCCGTCGCGATGCGGATGCGCTTCCCATCGAGACGCGGCACGTGCGAGATCCCGGCCTCGAAGTCGTCCACGAAGCGGCGAACCGCGCCGACGCCGTTCTCCGCGAGATCGAAGTCGTCGTAGTAGCCGGCGGGCGGCAGCTCGCGGCCGGAGAGCAGAAACATTTCGTCGGCGGCGTATACCCAGCCCATCCCCCGCTCCGCGAGCGCGCGCTTCCGGGCACGCTCGACCTGCGCGAGGGCGATCCCGGCCTCGTCCGGCTCGAGGAGGCGAACGGGCTTGTTCAGGTTGTAGCGGGTGAGCCCCACGGGAACCACCGACAGCGACAGAACGCCCTCGCCGAGCGACCAGAGATCATCGAGGGTGCGGTCCAGATGCACGCCGTCGTTCCAGCCCGGGCAGAGCACCACCTGGGTATGGACCGAGATCCCGCCGTCGAGCAGGTAGCGGAGATGCTCCATGATCTGTCCGGCGACCTTGGCGTGACTCACCACGAGCCGCTCGCGCACCTCGGGCTCGGTCGCGTGGACGCTCACGTACAGCGGGGAGATCTGCTGCTCGACCAGCCGGGAGAGGCCCTTGGGTCCCAGGTTGGTGAGCGTGACGTAACTGCCGTAGGTGAACGAGAGCCGGAAGTCGTCGTCCTTGAGCCAGAGGCTGTCGCGGACGCCGGGCGGGTTCCCGTCGATGAAGCAGAACACGCACTTGTTCGAGCACTCGCGCACCGCGTCTGGCGCCGGCACGATCCCGAGCGGCTCCCCCGGATCGCGGGCCACCTCGTAGATCGTCGTCTCGCCCGCCACATCGACGGTCTCGAGCTCCAGCTCCAGATCACCCAGCAGGAAGGTCAGGTCGATGCCGTCCCGGACCCGCTGTCCGTTGATGCGGACGATGCGGGTGCCGATCTCGAGCTCGAGCTCTTCGGCGATGCTGCCGGACTCGATGGCGGCGATGCGGACCATGGCTGACCCTGGTGATAGGAGGCGCTGAAGCCCTTTAACTTACATCCAGCCAGAGGTTTGACGAAGCCGACCGCAGGTAGGGCCTCAGGGGAGCCCGTCCACCAGCAAACCCACCAAGGCGTCGGGGCTGTCGGCGTTTACCCAGTGCCCCCCGGGGACCCTGTGCAGGTGCACCCGCCCGGTCCGACTCGCCGCCTCCTCGATCCGACCGCACGCTTCCGGCCCGAGCACCGAGGATTCCTCCGCTTTCACGATGTGGATGTCGAGATTCGCGGGGGGGTGCTCGACGGTCTTCCAGAGATCGACCGCGAAGAAGTCGCGGAGTAGCGCCTCCATGTCGGCCGGAGCGATGCGCCAGACGTAGCCCTCCGCCCTCTCCTCGAGGTTGGTGGCCATCCAACGGGCCGTCGCCTCGGCGACTCCCTTTCCCCGGAGCGCGGCCACGCCCGCGTCGCGCGTCGGGAACGGGCCCGGAAGGTCCGCGAACGCGTGGAGCATCTCCCACGCGCTCCCCGTAGGCGCGCGGGCGTCGGGGGTCGAGTCGATCATCCAGAGCGTCTCGATTCCGCCCCCCGGACCTCCCGCCAGGTGCAGGGCCACCTTTCCTCCGAAACTGTGGCCTAGGACCCCCGGGACGCTCAGGCCGGAAGCGGCGATCAGCCGAGCGACGTCGTCCGCGGCGGCGGCGATCGTGTG
>CAMCNM010000177.1 GCA_945876015.1 Gemmatimonas phototrophica | reverse complement strand
AATGTTCTTGGCGCGGCTCTCGTCCTGCACGCCCGCAAGCTCGACGATGAGCCGGTCGCGCCCGACCTTCTGGATGAGCGGCTCCTCGACACCCAGCTCGTCCACCCGGGTCCGGATGATCCGCTCGGCACGGTCGATCGCGTCGGCGCGGGCATCCGCGGTGAGGGTGCCCTCGGGATCATCGACCTCGAGAACGAGGTGCATGCCGCCCTGGAGATCCAGGCCTTCCTTCAAACCCTGCGTGTAGAGCTGCCAAACGGAGACGGCGACCACCAGGGTGATGATGGCGAATCGGCCGCGCAGGGATGAGAACATGGAGGACGGCGGGTCGGAGGCCACGGCTCCAGGAGGGTGTCTCCGGGACCCAATCAAGCCGGTAAACTTCACCCGCGCCGGGGCCGTGTGTCAATTGTGGGCCGGCCCTCGATGTCAGTAGTAGAAGAAGGCCTGCGCCTTGAGCGACCACGCGCTCGGACCGGTGCTGGGGTCGTAGCGATCGAGGTTGAATCCCAGCCAATTCTTCCCATCCACATAGAAGGAGATGCCCGGGGTAAGGATCATTCCGTTCAGGTCGACCCCCGCGGCGTCCTCGGTACCACTCCGGTCCAGCCTGAGCATCGGCTCGATCCCGGCCAGTCGACCACCCGGGGCCAGAGCCGCGTAGTAGCTCGCCAGGGCCTGGGCCGCGAAGAAATCCGCGCCCGTGCCCGACCTCCAGTTGTCGCCGCCGATCGCGCCCGCGATCAGGTGGAAGCCCTTCCGGAAGGTCCCGATCTCGAGGTCCCCTCCGAAGGCCCCGGCCCGCTGGATGGGCTGATCCGAGAACAGGTAGTCGTGGCTGGCCGCGAACCCCGAAAGCCTGACCAGCGGGGTAAGGAGGAAGGTCACGCGGCCGGACAGGCTCTTGGCGTCGTTCACGTCCACCGCGTTCCGGCCCTCGCCGTTGGTCAGGGTCGCCGAGTACTAGACCTTGGTCCCGAGATCACCTTCCGCGCGCAGCCCGATGTCGCGCTCGTCGAACTGGAGACGGGCCGCCAGGCGGCTGAAGCTGCAGATCCCACCCACGCCCGGGCAGCCGCCAACCCCCTCGATACGCGCGTCGCGCTCGATGGCGGGCAGGTCGGTGTCGCTCGCGAGCTCGAACTGGGAGAACGCACGCTTGAACTGACCGACCGAGAGTCGCAGCCCCCTGCCCAGCGTCCACCGGAAGTACATGTCGGCGAGCCCCACCCCCGCCCCGCCGCCGCCGAAATCCGGCTCGATGCGGGCGTCCAAGGCCGTGCCCACCCTGAGATCGAGCAGGATGCGCGCCCTCCGGACGAAGAAATCGTCCACCGCGTTGGCGGTGCCGCCGTCGCCATCGAGGGACGAGGCCGAGTACTGGGTCTGGAACAGACCGCCGACCGAGATGTTGGCCGCGCGCGCAGTGATCTGGAGCTGGGCGAGGGCCGGCGCGGGCAGAACGGCGCCGAGGAAGAGGAGCACAAGCGAGGCGGAGGGACGGCGCATGATCGCGCGCTCTTTCGCGAGGGAACGGCGGCGGGGTCGGCACCCAGAGGCCCGCCGGACCGGGGCACGGGCCCACATGGGAGCATGGGGAGACCCGTCGGTCGGACGAAATAATGGGGAGGATAAGGGTTCGTTACAATACGCGCCCGTTACCAAACCGACGGACTTTACGGTTCCGTTAGGCGATGGAGCCCATTCCGATACACCAAAGTTCGGAAGAGACCCGGGTGTTACAGAAGCGAGCGGCGAAGAACGGCTTTCACGCGCGCCACGAAACGGCTCGCGTCTACCGACGTGTCGAGGTAGTCGTCCGCGCCGGCCTCGAGCAGCTCGGCCTCCATCCGCTCGTTGCCCGTGCCGGTCCGGATCAGCACCGGGAGCGCGGCGGTTTCGACCGCGCCACGGACCTTGTCCAGCACCTCGCGGCCGTCCATCCCGGGCATCGTGAGGTCGAGGATCAGGAGCGAGAAGTTCGGATCGGCCTTGAGCACCTCGAGCGCTTTGCCGCCTTCCTGTGCCTCGTGGACTTGGTAGCCCTCCTTCTCGAGCAGCGTCTGCATCATGAGGCGGGCGCCTGCGTCGTCGTCCACCAGCATGATCTTGGAGGGACCCTTCACCTCGACTTCTTCCTTCTCCTCCTCGACCTGCTGGCCCAGCACGCGCTCCACCTCGACGAGAGTGGTCTTGCCCTGGGCGACCCAGTCGAGCGCGACCTCGTTCATCGGGCGCATTCCGCCCTGGAGGGCGAGCCGTCTCAGCGTGGACCATCCCTTCCTGGCCTCGACCGCCTGTTGGAAGCGTGGGCCGACGACCAGGACCTCCTGGATCGGCAGGCGCCCACGGTAGCCGGTGAAGCCGCACTCGGAGCATCCGACCGCACGGACGACCGGCTCCATCCCGTGCCGATCGGTCAGCCGCTTCTCGTCAGGGGTCAGGACGCCACGCACCGGCTCGGCGCAGGACGGACACACCTTGCGCATCAGGCGCTGTGCGAGCGCTCCGCGCAGCGTCTGTCCGATGATCGCGTGCTGCAGGCCCATGTCGGCGAGACGGCCGACGGCGCTCACTGCGTCGTTGGCGTGCACGGTGGCCAGTACGAGGTGGCCGGTCATGGCTGCCTGCGCGGCGGTCTCGGCCGTTTCCTTGTCGCGGATCTCGCCGACCAGGATCACGTCTGGGTCCTGGCGCAGGATCGAACGCAGCGCGGAGGCGAACGTCAAGCCCTGCTTCATCTCGACCTGGGTCTGGGTGATGGCGGGGAGGTCGTACTCGATCGGGTCCTCCACCGTCATGATGTTCACCTTCCCGTCGGCCAGCTCGCGGAGGGCGCCGTAGAGCGTTGTCGTCTTTCCCGAACCGGTCGGGCCGGTCACGATCACGAGGCCGTCTCGGTTCGCGATCAGCGCGCGCATGCGCTCCAGCTCGAACGCGGGAATGCCCAGGTCCTCGAGCTTGGGCGAAACGTTCGAGTCGAGGATCCGGATCACGCACTTCTCGGCGCCGCCCGCCGGAATCGTGGAGACGCGGAGATCGTACGACAGGTTCTTGATGCCCACGCGCGCCTTGCCGTCCTGCGGGCGCAGGCGGTCCGCGATGTCCAGCTTCGACAGGATCTTGATGCGCGAGATGATCCGGTTGAGCGCGGACATCGGGAGATCCATGTGCTTACGCAGCACGCCGTCCACGCGATAGCGGATCGAGCCCGTGCGGCGGCCCGGCTCGATGTGGATGTCGCTGGCCCCCGCCGCGATACCGTCGCGCAGGATCAGGTGGGTCAGCTTCACGACCGGAGTGGCCTGGACGTCGTCCGAGGAAATGGCCTCGGGGCCCATCTCCTCGACCAGCTTGACAGCCATGTCCGCATCGTCCATCTCGCTCTCGAGCGAGCCGAGCAGCGTCTCGACGGCCTTCTCCGGAGCGTACCGGGCGTCGAGCGCGTCCTGGATCGCGCCGGGAGATGCCACCTCGAACACGGTGGTGCGGCCCGTGGAGAACCCGAGCGCTCGCTCCGCTTCCACATCGGTCGGATCGCAGGTCGCAACCACCAGATGGCGGTTGCTCTCCCCGATCGGATAGACGTGGTGCTTCCGCGCCACCTGCTCGGGGATCAGGAGGACGGCGTTGGCGTGGGCTTCCGCGATCTTGGCGACATCGAGGCGGAAGTATTCGGCCACCAACTTGGACAGGCGCGCATCAGGGATCGCGAAAGCGCGGATGATGACGGGCCAGGCCTCACGGGCGGGCGTGCCGGGTGGCACGTCCGGGGCCTGGTTCGCGCTCAACCCGGCGCGCTCGGCCACCCGCACGAGCCAGTGCACCGCGCCGCCCCCCGTGGGCCTGTGCGACGAGTTGTCGTGCGGGGTCGGGGCCGTGGGACTCGTCGGCGCGGCGTCTCCGCCGCGGGCCGCTGGGGTCTCCGGGTTGCGACGCATCTGAGCACGGCCTTTCGCTTACCGCGCTTCTCCTCGTACATCGCGGCGTCCGCCTGGGCCAGTAGATCCTCCAGACGTACGCGTTGATCGCCATCGTGGCGGGCCATTCCGATGCTCACTGTCAGCTGATAGGGCTCCCGGTGGGACTGGTGGAATTCCTCGATGCGGTCGCGCAAACGACTGAGCAAGAGTGACGCCCCGTCTCCCGTGGTTTCAACCGCAAGAACGGCGAATTCGTCTCCACCCATGCGGGCGATGATATCGGAGCGGCGGAACGACGCCTTCAGGATGTCCGAGAGCTTGAGCAGCGCCCGATCTCCGACATGATGGCCGAGGGTGTCGTTGATCGTCTTGAACCGGTCCAGATCTATATACACCAGAGCGACCCCGCGGGCAGCGCGTCGGCTGAGCTTGAGGTAATGCTCGCCCAGATCGGTAAACCCGCGCCGGTTGTAGAGCCCGGTCAGGTCGTCGATCAGGGAAAGGCTCCGGAGCGCGGAGAGGAGTCGGTGGCGCTCGATCGCATAGCGAACCGATTTCACCACCATGGCGGGGGTGACCTCACCCTTCACGAGGTAGTCCTGGGCTCCCCCCTGAACCGTGGAGATGGCCACGCTCTCATCGTCCACGCTCGTCATCACGACGATCGGCACGTCGGGCGCGAACGCGTAGGTGCGCTCGAAGGTCACGATTCCTTCGCTGTCGGGCAGCATCAGGTCCAGCAGAACGGCGTCGATCCCGCCCTGCGACAGGCGCTCGAGGGCGCTCGTCAGCTCGCCCACCCACTCCAGCTCCACGTTGCCGCCGCGCGCTTCCTGGACCGCGCGGCGCAAGCCGTCGAGGT
>CAMCNM010000176.1 GCA_945876015.1 Gemmatimonas phototrophica | reverse complement strand
GACGTTCCCGAGCCGAGGAAGATCGGCACCCCATCCTTGGGGCCGGTCGGGGCCAGGGTCGGCGTCCGGACCACACGGTAGAACGTGGGCGCGGCGCCGCCGCTCGCTGCCCACGCGAGCTTCACGGCCGCCTTGTCGATCGCCGCCGTCATCGCCAGGGGCGCGGCCGGAAGCGGGCCCGCAACGCCGCTCAACGCCACGGCCTTGGGCTCGGCACTCCAGTTCCCCGCCTCATCGCGCGCCCACGCCGCGTAGACCTGCGCCTTGCAGGGCTCCAGGTCCGTGGCCTTGGTACCGACTCCGACGAAGACAGCGCGGCCCGTCCCGATCACGTCGCCCGCCGCGTACGTCCGGCCGGTCTCCGGCTTCCCGTCGATCCCGGTGGTCGGGAAGCGGACGATCAGCGTCCTCGATAGATCCTTGTCGGCGGGCCGGGACCAATCGAGGCTGACCGTGGAACCCGAGGCGGTCGCGGTGAGGGCGGGGATCGAGCCGGGGAGCGTGGTATCCGGACCAGCCGTGTCCGAACAGGCAGCCACGGCGACGACGAGGACAGAGAGAAGCAGGGCGAAGTGGCGCATGTTGGAGAATGCAAAGTACATGACCGGAGTGGAAGGGGGGCCGAAAAGAAGTGGCGTTGTGCAGGAAGAGTCGCGCGAAGAGGCGGAACTCGCTCGCGCAGTTCGGGGAGTGTACCCTCAACCGCCCATGGCGACCCTCTTTGTTCTAACCTCCTTCTTCGCCGCCGCGCTCCTGTTCCTCTTGGAGCCGATGGTCGGGCGAATCGTCCTCCCTGCTTTCGGCGGCTCCCCGCAGGTGTGGACCACCTCGATGCTGTTCTTCCAGGCGGCGCTGCTCGCAGGGTACGCGTATGCGCACGCCACAACCGCACGCAGCTCCCCCGGGCGTGGGCCCTGGATGCACATCGGTTTCACGCTCGTTCCGCTCCTGCTCCTCCCGATCCACCTAGGTGCCGAGCGGCTTGGCGGTGCGGTAGTAGGGATCGCCGAAACAAGCCTGCCCTGCTCGGGCTCTCCTTCGAGGGTCCCGAGCGGGGCAGGCTTCCTTCTTCGGGTCGACCTAGGGCGCCTACCGCGTCGTGCTTTCCTTGCTCAGCTCGGTCCAGGGCGCGATGCCGGCGTTGGCGCAGAAATCGCCCGTGCCGCGGAAGAGGGTGCTCAGGCACTGCTGGGGCGACCCAAGACTCCTGAGCAGCTCGGCGGTCTCCGGATAGGCCACCCGCTCGAAGTATCCCGCTCTGCCGCCGCGAGCCAGGTCGGCCGCGGACTGGCCAAGCACGCTGGAGGCCTTCACATCGGCGCCCTTCGAAACGAGGTACTGGATCAGGTCGTTACCGCCCCTGACCGCCGCGTACATGATCGGCGTGTAGCCCCACGAGTCGGGCAGGTTCACGTCCCCGCCCTGCTCCTCGACCAGCCACTTCGTCGCGGCCAGGAAGTTGTTCGGCACGGCGTTGACCTGCCACGATCCCAGACCGAGCCACCCACCACCCGCCGCGGCATGGATGGGATACATGTTCGGCGACCCCTCCGCCCTCGGGATTCCGGAGTCGTCCATGATGCGGCCGTCCTGCTGCCGAGCCACCCGCATCCCCATCTCCGGCCACTTCGTCGGAATGTTCGTATCGGCGCCGTACTGGACGAGCAGCTTCATCGCCTCGAGGTCCTGAGCGTACGCCGCGCGCCAGAACGGAGTCGCGCCCGTGATGTCGAGACCGAGTTGGCCGCTCCAGACCAGATAGTTGATGTGGGTCTTGAGCCGCATGTTCGGGTCCGCGCCGGCCTTGAGCAGCGCGGTCAGGACCTGCATGTACTCGGCCTTCTGGTTCTCCTGCGCCTTCGGCTGGGGCTGGCTGGTGTTGAAGCCCGCCCACTGGTTCTGCAGGGTCGCGAAGAGCGGCGAGAGACCGTCCGTGTTGGCCACGAGATTCGGGTTCGCACCGCGCTCGACCAGCATCATCGCCAGGTCGAGGTTTCCGTTCAGCAGCGCGAGCACGAGCGCGCTGGATCCGTCCCCAGAGACCTGATCGATATTGGCTCCCCCGTCGAGCAGAGCCTTCGCGGCGTCGAGGTGTCCGTCGCGCACAGCGTGCAGGAGCGCCGTCATCCCACCCGTCTTGCCGACCAGAGTCGGCTCGATCGGACGGGAAAGGATCTCGACGTCGCTCTTCGGGCCATCGTTGGGCGTCTGCCACAGCAGACGCTTCGTGGCCACTTGGTCGGGAGTGAAGTTCTCGAGGAGCTTAGAGATCTCCGCCGACGAGTTGACGAATTGACGCTGCGCGGCGATCGCCGCCTGCTCCTCGGTGGGAGTGAGGGACCGCTCGGTGCCGCCCTCGGCCGCTTTGCGGATCTCCGCGATCGCATCCTTGAGCTTGTTCTGGGCCGCCTTGTCGACCGCCAGCCGCTTGAGCACGTCGGTGACCTCCGTGCTGAGCGACGGATCGGCCCCATGCTTCAGAAGCTCGACGATCGTCGCCGTGCGGCCCTCGGCCGCCGCGAACATCAGCGCGGTCTGTCCCGCCTGCGTCTCTCGCGCGTTGACCGGTGCACCCTTCTCGAGCAGCGCACGGGCGGTGAGTTCTCCGCCCAACGCCTTGGCAGCCAGGTGGAGCGGCGTCACGCCGGTCGTCGTGGTCACGACCGAGGGATCCGCGCCCGCCGCGAGAAGCGCCTGCACCACCGTGAGACGCGCTCCCTCGGCGGCCAGATGCAGCGGCGTATAGCCACCGATGCGCGTCTTGGCCGCGACGTTCGCCTTCGCCGACAGCAGAGCTTTCGCGATCTCGAGATTGCCCTGTTGTGCCGCCAGATGGAGCGAGGTCAGGCCATCGCCCAACGCCGCATTCGGGTCGGCCCCGTCCTTCAGAGCCGATCTGACCGCAGCGAGATCGCCGCGGCGGGCGGCGTCGATCAGAGCCTTGTCGTCCGGGAGGATCGCGCCCGTGAGCAGCGCGAGCGCGACCAGCGCGGCCGAAAGGCCGAATCCCTTTCGCATTTTCATCTCATCGTCTCCGCGGTTAGGCGCCCTTGGGGAATGAAAGCGGGAACTCACCCGTGCTGTCGCCGAACCGAGCGAGGTCGGTGTGGCCGATGCTCTGCATCAGGCTCACGAAGACGTTCGACATCGGCGTCCCCTCCGGAGCCCTGAGGGCCAGGTTGCCCTCGAGCGCGCCGTTTGCCTTGCCCATGAGCACGAGCGGGCAGCGCCGGTGGGCGTGGAGGTTGGCATCGCCCATCGGCGAGCCCCAGACGACGACCGACTTGTCGAGCAGCGACCCGTCGGCATCCATCGTGTTCTTCATCTTCTCGAGGAGATACGCCATCCGGCCCAGGCGATAGGTGTTGATCATGTTGAACTCCATGATCGCCGTGGGCTGGTTGCCGTGGTGCGACAGCGAGTGGATCGACTTGTTCGTGCCGCTGTCCGGCATGACCAGGTTCGACAGGTCGAAGCCGGTCTTGAACGTGATCGAGCGAGTCAGGTCACCCTGCAGCGCGAGGAGCTGGAGATCGAACAGGATCTCCATGTGATCCTCCCACCGGTCCGGAACGCCCGAAGGCGCCTCGGGCATCGCCCGGCCCTCGCCGCTGGTGTTCTGGGCCTCGATGATCTGGATGCGACGCTCGACCTCGCGGATCTGCGTCGTGTACTGATCCAGCGCCTGACGATCGATCGGAGTGAGCTCCTTCTTCAGCGCTGCCACGCTCTCCGCGACGAAGTCGAGGAGGCTCCGGCTGGTCTTGCGGCGCGCGGCTCGGTCTTCGGTCGTGTCACCCGCGCCGAACAGCTGATCGAACACCATGCGCGGCTCGCGAATCGCGGGCAGCGGCCGATCGGGCGCCGCCCAGGCGAGCGTGGTCTTGTACGCGCAGTGATAGTTGTAGGAGCAGCCGCCGCCGGTATCCACACGCTCCGTGGTGAGCTCGAGCGAGGGCAGAATCGTGTCCCCGCCGAACTTCTGCGCGTGCACCTGGTCCAGCGAGGTACCGGAGAAGACGTCGATCTGCGTCTGCTTCGGATGCGACTGGGTCAGGAAGACCGCCGTCGAGCGATCGTGGTCGCCGCCCACTTCGAGGGAATTGAACGGCTCGGCCATCCGGCAATCGGTGTGGCTGACGACCGTGAGATAGTCGCGATACTCCTCGAGACCCTTGAGCTGGCTGTTCGCGCCGATCGCGAAGTTGCGACCCGGAGCGGCCGGGGCGAACAGGTGCTGCTCGTCTCCCCAGAGGTTGCCGCCCGCGCAACCGTGTGACTCCTCCACGCAGATCAGGCGCGTGAAGCCGGCCGCCGGACTCTGCGAGCTGCGCCCCGCCGGGACCATCGCGTCCATGACGGGGAGGCCGACGGCTACTCCCGCGCCGCGCAGGAAGGTGCGGCGAGAAAGGTGTTTGCCTGTGATGAAATTCATAGCCCTATCCCCCTCAGTTGGCGGTGGCTAGTACTTGTTTCATTTGGAAGACGTCGCTCTCCACGATCCCCATCACTATCTCAGACATCTTGTATTGACTCGCCTCCGCCCCGCGCACCACGGCACGGATCGTGGGCTGGTCGTAGTACTCGATCGGACGCCCGATCGCGTACGAGAGCAGATGCTCGGTGAAATTGCGCACCAGCGGAGTCGGCCGCTTGAGCAGCACCGCGACCAGCTCGTTCGGGCTGGTGATATCCGTCCCGTCGTAGTAGGTGCCCCGCGTGTCGAGCGGCGCCCCATTCTCGCGGATCCGGAGCTTTCCGGTGGCGTCGTAGTTGTCGAGCGCCAGCCC
>CAMCNM010000175.1 GCA_945876015.1 Gemmatimonas phototrophica | reverse complement strand
TTTCTGCTAACTACGGGTGCTCAAATTGAGTCGAGACAAGGAAGGCGAGTACCGAAACCGAGGCGACCCTAAATGGGTCGCCGCAGGTTTCGGCACGGAGCCTGACGCCGTATCGGCTCAATTTCAGCGCCCGGCCCTAGTGGCGGAGTCCCAGGTCCGCGATAAGCGCGCGGTAGCGATCCAGGTCCGTCTTCTTGAGGTACTCCAGGAGCCGCCTGCGCTTCCCCACCATCTTGAGGAGACCGCGGCGGCTGTGATGATCCAGCCTATGGCGCTCGAAGTGCTCTTTGAGGTCCTCGATCCGGGCGGTCAAAAGAGCGACCTGGACCGGGGCGCTGCCACGATCGGTGTCGTGGAGCTGGTACTTCTTTACGACGGAATCCTTGTCGATCGGCATGGTGGCCTCCGCAGGAGTCTGCGCTACGAGGGAAGCGTTTGGCTATTCGAACGTCAGCCTCGAAAGGTATTGGAGACGGAAACTGCCGTAAAGGCGTGACCCTATCCCACCGTACCCCCGGGGGGAGGACCGAAACGCAGCCGAAGCCCGTAGACCGCCCAGCCCAGGACCAGCACCAGGATGCCGGCCAGGTAGACCCTCCCGTCGAACTGCAGCGCGAGCAGGCCCGCGATCCCCATCCCCGCCACCGGTAGGATAGGCAGACGCCCGATCGCCAGAGGCACCCGGAACGGCCGTGGCCGATCCGCGTCCTGGTAGCGCAGGACGATGAGGGCGAGGTTGACCGCCAGGAACGCCACCAGCGACGCCAGTGAGGAGAGGCTCGCCGCCTCGGCGACGGAGCACAGGGGCAACAGGAGGACGGCACCCCCCAGCACCGCGAAGGAAGCCCACGACGGGGTGCCCCGCCGCCCGAAGGTTCGTCCCAGGAATGGGGGCATGTCCCCGCCGGCCGCCATGCTGAAGAGCTTCCGGCTCGCGGCGATCAAGGTGATGAGGGCTGTGTTACCGGTGGCGAAGAGAGCAATCACCCCGATCGCATTCCCCGCGCGGCCGGAGACCACGCTCACCGCATCCGCCATGGGGGAGGTGCTCGCCGCGAGCCGCGCCGGCGAGACCAGGGAGACCGCGGCCACCGAAACCGCCACGTAGAGGACGGTGGTCACGGCGAGACTCAGGAGGATCGCGCGTGGGAGATCCCGCTCCGGGCGTCGGGCCTCCTCGGCGAGATTCGCGATCCCCTCGAAGCCGAGATAGACGAAGAACACGAGGCTGGCCGCGCCGAGGGTGGCTCCGAAGGCCGGGATCTCCGCGAGGGATGCCGCCCGGGCGGATGGCATGCCCAACACGATGATCATCACGAGCCCCCCCATCTCGACGAGGGTGAAGGTCGTGTTGATCCAGGACGACTCGCGGATCCCGATCAGGCTCACCCCCGTCGCCACCACGAGAAGCAGAAGCGCGCCCGCTATGGGTGGGACGGGGATGAAGATCCCGAGGTAGCCGCCGAACGCGAGCGCGACCGAAGTCGCGGTGGCCGTCGCGGCGACGGTCAGGACGACCCCCATCAGGAACGGAATCCAGCGACCCCGGGGAGCAGCGTGCTGGAGGTATACGTATTCGGCTCCGGCCTTGGGAAACATCGTCGCGAGCTCGGCATACGAGAGCGCAGTCAAGAACGCGGCGACGGCGGCCACGACGAAGCTCAGCCACAATCCGTTCCCCGCCTTGCCCGCCACCGCCCCGATGACCGAGTAGATGCCGGCTCCGATGATGAGCCCGATGCCGTAGAAGGTCAGGCTCGCGAGCCCGAGCGACCGCTGCAGACCGGTTCCCCCACCGCGGTCCGCGGGCATGCTACCTCGCGCTTTCGCGGCCGATCAGCCGAAGCGCTCTGCCGGTGAGGTAGTCCCGCTCCGGAATGCTCGCCGTCCGCTCCGCCGCAGCCCGGTAGCATCCGACCGCGCCGGGGTGGTCCCCCGCCCGCTCCAGCAGATGCCCGCGGACCGCGTCGAGGCGGTAGTGCCCAGCGACGCGCGCGTCGGCAGCCAGTGCCTCGATCAGGGGGAGCCCCGCGTGGGGCCCGTGCACCATCGCCGTGGCGATCGCGTGGCTGAGCTCGACCATCGGGTTGTCGGCGATCCCCCTGTGGTGGATGCGCCGTCATCGGTGCTCATGGAGAAGTCGGAGCCGATGCCGCGTTCTCTACAGCGGCCTCGATCGGTCGTTCCGAGGGGGTTCAGGCCCCCCGGGAGGCGTCCTCGTCCCGAGCGAGAGCTCGGCGGGTCTCCGCCACATCCTCGTGCATCTGGTTCACCAGGGCCGCGACGGTGTCGAAACGAACGACCTCGCGGAGCCGATGCACGAAGTCCACGCGAACGTCCTCTCCATACAGGTCGCCGTCGAAGTCGAGCAGGTGGAACTCGATGGTCGGGGGCGCGCCGACGAACGTGGGACGGGGCCCGAGGTGGAGCGCGCCGCCGAACGTCCCTTGGCGGGTCACGCCGCGCACCGCGTAGATCCCGGCTGGAGGGATCAACTTGTCGCTCGACGCGACGGCCAGGTTCGCGGTCGGAAAGCCCAGCAGGCGGCCGCGCCCGTCGCCGCGCACGACCAGCGCGCGCATCGAGTATGGCCGCCCGAGCCCCCTCGCCGCCGCATCGAGGTCACCGCGCTGGAGCGCCGCGCGGATCGTGCTCGACGAGATCGGCTCGCCGTCGGAGAGCACGGGAGGCACGATATCCACCGCGAAGCCCATCTCCTCGCCGATCTGCTTGAGCGTCTCGGCGTCTCCGGAGCGCCCCCGACCGAAACCGTGGTCGTGTCCGATCACGAGCTCTTGAACGCCCAGGCGGCCGACCAACACCTCCTCCACGAAGCGGCGGGGCTCGTAGCGCGAGAGCTCGACCGTGAACGGAAGGAAGACGGCGTAGTCGAGCCCGCTGCTCGCCAGGATCTCCTTCTTCTCGACCGGGGTCGTGAGGAGCGGAGGCGCCTGCTCGGGCCGGACGATGCGCAGGGGATGGGGATCGAACGTGAGCAGCACGCTGCCACGGCCATGGTCCTGCGCGCGGCGCCGGATCTCCTGGAGCACCTCCCAGTGTCCGCGATGAATACCGTCGAACGTGCCGACGGTCACCACCGTGCCCTGCTCCTTCGGGATCTCGGGCGGAAGCGAGCAGTCGAACGCGGTGATCACGACGCCGCCTGGAAGACCTTCCGGGGGCGGAGGCGCTCACCATCCCGCTCGACCACCGCGACCAGCTCGCTCGCGCAGAGCACCACCACGGGACCGTCCCCCATCTCGGCGCTGGAAGCCGCAGCGAGCGGAATCATCTGCCCGTGGGCGAGGCGCGCGGCGTCTTCCGAACCGATCTGGATGTGAGGGAGGTGGCCGAGCGCCGCTGCGGGCGTGATCCAGCCCCGGGCGACGGCGTCCGCGTTCTCCAACTCGGCGACCGTGATGGCGCCCACCAGGCCGAATTCGCCGACCGCGGTGCGCCGCAGCGCGCTCAAGTGCCCGCCGGTGCCGAGCCGCTCGCCCAGATCGCGCGCGAGCGCGCGGATGTACGTGCCCGACGAGCAGCGCACGCGGAGCTCCAGCTCCGGGGGGCTCCAGTCGAGCAGATCCAGAGCGAGCACGTCGATCTCGACCGGCTCGAGCACCACGGTCTCTCCGCGCCGCGCGCGGTAGTGCGCAGCCTCTCCGGCGATCTTCTTGGCGGAGAATCGGGGCGGCGTCTGGATGGTCCGGCCGCGCAGGAGCTCGAGGCCCGCGAGGATCTCTTCACGCGTGAGCTCTTGCCATGCCTCGGAGGTGGCTTCCACCTCACCTTCCGGGTCGTCGGTCGTGGTGCGCACGCCCAGCCGCACCCGGGCGAGATAGTCCTTCGGCAGACCGACCAGGAACTCCACGAGGCGGGTGCCGGGTCCGACGCAGAGGACCAGCAGCCCGGTGGCAAACGGATCGAGCGTTCCGGTGTGGCCGACCCGGGGGGTGCCGAGGGCTCGACGGGCGACGGCTACGATGTCATGGGACGTGGGACCGGCCGGCTTGTCCACGAGGAGCAGGCCGCCGGCGGCGGGGATGTCCATCACTCGTCCTCGCCGTCGCCTTCGTCCACGTTCACGTCCTCGTGGTCATCGTCGCCGTCGTCCTCATCCTCATCCCCGCCTTCGTCTTCGTCCTCATCCTCGGTGTCGTCCGGCTCATCCGCCCATCCTGCGGCAGGCGTGTTGTCGCGCAGGAGTTCTTCGATGCGAGTGGCGTGCTCCAAAGTCGTATCGGGCACGAAGCGGATCTCGGGAACGCGGCGCATGCGCAGACCCCCGAGCGCGCGACGAACGAAGGGCGCAGCCGCCTCCAGGCCGGCGACCGCTTCCTTCTTCTCGTCGTCGGCGCCGACCAGCCGCACGAACACCTGGGCGACCCAGAAGTCGGGCGTCACCTCGACCCGTGTGACGGTAGGAATTCCGACGCGCGGGTCGCGCACGTCCCGGCGCAGGATATCGGAAATCTCCCTGCGCAGCTGCTCGTTCAGCCGCTCGATGCGTCGGTTGGCCACGCTCAGTAGAGCTCCCGGTGTCGCTCGAGGATCAACGCGCGCGCTTCCTGCTGAACCATTCGATCCACCTTGTCGAGCACCTCCTCCGCGTGTCCCCCGTCGTTGGCCACCACCGCCACCCCGATCTGCGCGCGGGTCCACACGTCCTGATGCGCCGTCTCAGCCACGGAGACCTTGAACCGATGCGAAATGCGATCCTTGAGCGACCGCACCACCATCCGCTTCTCCTTCAGAGAAGTACACCCAGGCAGCATCAACTCGAACCGCATCGCGCCGACAACC
>CAMCNM010000174.1 GCA_945876015.1 Gemmatimonas phototrophica | reverse complement strand
GCAGGGCCAGGTGAGGACCGCGTATCAGCGCTCCGCCGAGACCGATCCGCCGATGACCGGCGCGGTGTTGAACCGCCTCTTCCAGACCGCGCTCTCGGTGGGGGGACGCGTGCGGTCCGAGACGACGGTCGGAGAGGGCACCACTTCGGTCGCCTCGGTCGCCGTCGAGCTCGCGCGCAAGATCTTCGGCGACCTGCGCGGCCGGCGCATCCTCGTGCTGGGCGCGGGTGAGACCTCGGAGCGCGTCGTGGCCGCGCTCGGACGGGAAGGGGTGGAAGGAGTGATCGTGGCCAACCGCACGTACGACCGGGCGCGTGAGCTGGCGGCCCGCCTGGGCGGCCGGGCGGTGAGGCTCGACGAGATCAAGGGCGCGCTCGCGGAGTGCGACATCGTGCTGACGTCCACCTCCGCGCCTCACCCGTTGATCACGCGCAACACGATCGCGGAGGCCTTCCCGGCCGGCCCGATGCGGCGGATGTTCATGATCGACATCGCGATCCCGCGCGACATCGAGCCGGAGGTCGGCGGTCTTCCCGACGTATTTCTCTACAACGTGGACGACCTGCAGAAGGTGCTCGACGAAACGCTCGACCGGCGGAGGACGGCCGCGGTCGCCGCGGAGGCGCTGGTCGCGGGCGAAGCCGACGCGTTCGGGACGTGGCAGCGCTCGCTCGAGGCGGTGCCCGCGATCCGTGCGTTGCGCGAGCGCGGCGAGGTCATTCGCGCACGCGAGATGGAGCGGCTCTTCGAGAGCATGACCCACTTGAGCGAGGAGGATCGCGCCGCGCTCGAGGCGTTCTCCCGCCGCCTCCTCAATCAGTTTCTGCACGAGCCGACCGCCCGGCTGCGCGAGGCGGCGGAGGAAGGAAGGGCCGATGAGCTCGAGGCGATCCACTATCTATTGGGAAAGGACCCGAAATGAACGTGCTTGTGACCGGAGGGGCTGGATTCATCGGTAGCCACGTGGCGGACGCCTTCCTCGCGCGCGGCGACCGGGTCTGGATCCTGGACAATCTCTCCAGCGGGAAGCGGGCGAACCTCCCGCAGGGGGCGGAGCTGGTCGTCTCCGATATCGGCGATCCCGGCGTGCGAGACCTCTTCCGCGACGTTCGCTTCGACCTGGTGAGCCATCACGCGGCACAGATCGACGTGCGGATCTCCGTCGCCGATCCGGCCCGCGACGCGCGCGTCAACGTTCTCGGCCTCCTCAACCTCACCGAAGCCGCGCGCGAGACCGGAGTGCGCCGCTTCCTCTACGTGTCGAGCGGCGGGGTCGTCTACGGCGAGCCCGAGCTGCGGCCGACACCCGAATCCACCGCGAAGGGGCCTCTCTCGCCCTACGGGGTGAGCAAGCTCTCGGGTGAGCACTACCTGCACTACTACCGCAAGATTCACGGACTCGACTACGTCGCGCTCCGCTACTCAAACGTGTTCGGTCCGCGCCAGGATCCGCACGGAGAGGCGGGTGTAGTAGCGATCTTCTCGACACGTCTTCTCGCGAACACGCCGCTCACGATCTTCGGCGACGGCGAGGCGACGCGCGACTACGTGTTCGTCGGCGACGTGGTGGCGGCGAATCTGCGCGCGGCGGAGGCCCAGCTTCCTCCCGTCGCCGGCTCAGATCTCGATTCGACCGCGTTCAACGTGGGTACCGGCATCGGGACCAGTGTGAGCCAGCTCGCCACGTTGTTCGAGAAGGTGTCCGGGCGAGCGCCCGGGCGGGATTACAAGGAGGCGCGGGCGGGAGAGCTCCGGCACAGCGCGCTGGACGCGAGCCGTCTCAGGAAGCTGGGCTGGGCCCCGCGCCGGACGCTCGAGGAGAACTTGTGCGAGACCTACGACTGGATCGCGAAACACCAGGTGAAAGCCAACCCTACGGGTGCCCGATGACGGTGACCGCGCTGCTCCTTCAACAGGAGGCATTGCCGAGCACCTCGGTGCTGGACCTGCTCACCCGCAGCACCCCTCTCACATGGATCGTGCTGACGCTGCTCTTCTTCTTCTCGCTCTACAGCTGGTGGATCATCTTCTGGAAGACGCGCGTGTTCCGCGAGGTGCGCAGGCAGGGTGACCGCTTCCTCGAGCAGATCGAGAAGGCGCAGCGACTGGAGGACGCCTACAAGACGATCCTCGCGCTGCCCGAGTCACCCTACAGCCGCGTCTTCAAGCAGGGCGTGAACTTCTTCAGCGAGCTTCGTCCCGGGTCGCTCCGGCAGGGCGCGCCCGTGAGCGAGGGCCTTTCGCCCACGCAGCTCGAGGCGCTCCGCATGGTGCTCGAGAAGGGGGAGGCGGAGGAGCGCGACGATCTCGCCAGCGGCATCACGTGGCTCGCCGTGATCGGGTCGGTGGCACCTCTGCTCGGTCTGCTCGGCACCGTGATCGGCGTGATGACCACGTTCCTCGGCATCGCGGCGAGCGGATCGTCGAGCCTCTCGGCGGTCGCGCCCGGCGTCGGCGAGGCGCTCATCGCGACGGTCGCCGGCCTGTTCGTCGCGATCCCGGCGGTGCTGTTCTACAACCACTTCGTCGGCCGCCTCAACCTGGTGACCAGCGAGCTCGAGGGGTTCTCGGCCGAGTTCATCGGGACGCTCGCGCGCGAGGGCCGGGTTTAGCATGCGCCGCGGCCGCCGACTCAGGGTGGACGACCTCCCGGTCCGCGCGGAGGTCAACGTCACCAGCCTGGTGGACATCGCGTTCGTCCTGCTCGTGATCTTCATCATCACGGCGCCGATGCTGCAGGGTGGAGTCGAGGTGAACATGCCGCGGGGGAACGTGAAGCCACTCACCTCGGAGACGAAGCCGTTCATCGTCACCCTGCGCCCCGACGGATCGGTGTTCCTCGAGCAGAGCCGCTTCACCTTCCCTGAGTTCGCGAGCGCGTTTCCGCAGCTCGCGAAAGCGGGGAAGTTCGAGACCGTCTACCTGCGCGCGGACTCGCTCGTCACGTACGGGACGTTGATTCGCGTAATGGGCGTGGTGAGCTCCAGCGGGAAGCAGGTCTCGCTGGTGGCGGAGCCCAGAGAGCCCGGGCGATGATCTCGACCTCCGCCGCGGCGCGCCGCAGCCGGAGCCGCGCGGACGCCAGGCCCGCGCTCGGCTCGGTCGTGGTGCACGGTGTCGCGCTCGCGCTCGCGTGGGTGGCCGCGACCAGGCGCCCGGAGCCGATCGATTTCGTCTCGTTCCAGATCGACATGGTGTCGATGCCCGCGGCGGCCGACCTGGGCAGCCCGGTGGTGGAGGTGCCGCCCGCGGCGCAGCCTCCCGCTGCCGAGCCGACCCCGGCGCCGCCCGAGCCGGCCAAGGCCGAGACCAAAGCGCCTCCGGCTCCCGAGCCGAAGAAGGAGCCGACCCCCGCGCCCGCTCCGACCACCGCGCCCAGCACCGCTCGTCCGACGACGCCGACGCCGAAGCCGACCACCTCGGGTCCGACCACCGACAGAGCGACCGGATCAGAGTCGGCGGATGCGATCAACATCCGGATCGAAGGTCTACGGCGCGATTATCCGGCCTACTACAACAACATCATCCTCCAGATTCAGCGCTGCTTACGCTGGGCCGGTTCCGAGCCGTTCGAGACCGAGCTCTACTTCGTGATCGAGAAAAACGGGAGCGCGTCGAACGTCGCATTCGTGCGCCGATCCCGGAGCTACGCCTTCGACACCGAGGCGATGGGAGCGGTCGAGTGCGCCGGCGCGCGTTTTGGCCCCCTCCCGGACGACTTCCAGTTCGATCGCCTCCCGGTCCGCTTCACGTTCCGTCCCAGAAGCACCGGGACCTTCCGCTGACCCGGCCCTGTATCATCGCCCAGGCGCTTGCTGCGGCCGAACCGAACGAGGCGGGTCGATGACGAAGGGACGATTGGCTGCGCTGGCTCTCCTGGCGATCCTCGTCGCCGCTCCGGCGCGCGCGCAGGAGCGCGATTCGATTCCAGGCGTCACGCTCGGACTCGTCTACGATCCGGGGTTCACTCCAGCCCTCGCGATCCGGCCCTTCACGTCGCGCTTCGGGGGCGAAGGGGCCACCGATCAGGTCCAGGCCATCGTGGCGCGCGACCTCCGCGGATCCGACCGCTTCCAGGTGATGGATTCGCTGCCCGCCGAGCTCACCGGTGACGCGGTTGACTACCAGCTCTGGGATCGCCTCGGAGCGGTATGGCTGCTGACCGGCCAGGTCGAGGGCGCGGGGGGCAATTTCACGCTCGTGCTCCAGGTGCACGACGTCGTGTACAAGCGCCTCAAGGACACGGCGCGCTTCCCGGTTCCGAATCCGAGCACGCCCGGTTTCCGCATGGCCGTGCACCGGGCGTCGGACCAGGTGGTGCGCTGGGTGTTCAACGAGCCCGGCATGGCGGCGAGCCGGATCGCCTTCTCGATGGTCGATCGGGCGAGCGGGACCAAAGAGCTGTACGTGGTCGATTCGGACGGCGAGAACCTGCAGCGCGTGACGAATCACGGCACGGCCAACCCGGAGAGCGTGGTGCTCATGCCCTCCTGGTCCGCCGACGGCTCCAGGCTCGCGTTTTCCTCCCTCAAGTCGGGCGATTGGCGGATCTACATCCACGAGATGACGACGGGCCGCGAGCGGATGCTCGATCCGATCGGGAGCGGCGATCAGATCACGCCGGCGTTGTCGCCCGATGGTCAGACGGTGGCGTTCTCTAACACTTCGGGAGCGCGCTCCGGGATTTACAACTACAACTTTGCGCGGAACTGCTGCCTCAACTACCTGACCGGAGGCCGCTGGAACGACCTCTCGCCCGTGTATTCGCCGGACGGTAAGGAGATCGCGTTCAACTCGAACCGGCTCGGCTCGGCGATTCCCCAGGTGTTCGTGATGCCGTCGGGCGGGGG
>CAMCNM010000173.1 GCA_945876015.1 Gemmatimonas phototrophica | reverse complement strand
CGACGCCGACGCGGTGCTCGACGACGATTCGTACTACGAGTACTGGATCTACCAGGGCCGCGCGGGCGATCGGCTGACGATCCACATGACCGCGGACTTCGACACGTTCGTGGGGATCGGCCGTCTCGAAAGGGGCGAGTTCGAGGAGCTGGACTCGAACGACGACGGCCCCGACGGCACCACCGACTCGGAGCTGGTGGTCACGCTCCCGGCCGACGGCCCGTACGCGATCCGCGCGACCACGATCGACCCCGGGGACATCGGCGACTACACGCTCGGCGTCATCCGCGCGCGCTGAGCGCGGCGGGCGGTCAGCCGGCCAGTACCTTCTGCATCGCCAGCACCAGCTCGGGATAGCGCTCGAGCGACCAGCGCGCCTCCTCGATCTCCAGCCGCTCGCGGTTGGTGTGCGCGTACCGCTCTTCCCCCGGCGCGAAGCCGATCGTGGGGATGCCGTGCACGCCGCAGGTCCATCCTCCGTCGGTGGCGAACGTCCAGGGACGCACGGTCGCGGGGCCAGCACCGTCACGGCGCCCGACCGCGGCCGCCGCGGCGTGCGCGACCGGATGGTCCCCGCTCAGCAGAAACCCTGGTGACAACATCGGCTTGGTGCGGGTGACGCCCGTGTAGGTGCGCTGCTCCTCCTGAGACATACGGACCTCGACGCCGTAGCCCTCCGGGAGATCGGGAAGCCGAGCGCCGATCACCTCGCGGACCCGCGCGAGCAGCGTCGCCTCGTCCGTGCCCGGGAGGATGCGCCAGTCCAGCGCGACCGTGACCCGGTCGGGAATCACGTTCCGGGTCTCGGGGAGCGCTTCCACGCTGGTGGGCGTGACCGTCGAGGTGCCCAGCACCGGGTCCGTCGGCTGATCGCCCCTGAGCTCCCAGCATCCCTCGAGCACGGCGGGCAGGAGCGCGAGCGCGTTGAGCGCGCGCGCGGGAGCGCTCGCGTGGCCGGCCAGCCCGTGGATGATCACCTCGACCTCGGCGCGTCCCCGGTGGCCGATGCAGATGTCGCCGTGGGTGGACTCGCCGATCACGACCGCGTCGGGACGCACCCTGCCGGACTCGAGCAGGAGCTGCATGCCGAGCCCGCCCCGCTCTTCGAGCACCGTGTGCGCGACGATCACGTCGCCCGGAGCGCGCCCTTTGAGCGCGGCGGCGGCGTAGGTCTGGATCGCGAGGGGGCCCTTGATGTCCATCGCCCCGCGGCCGTGGAGGAATCCGCCCTCGACCGCGGCCGAGAAGGGCGGGTGCTCCCAGTCGGACGGCTCGCCCGCCGCGACGATGTCCAGGTGCGACGAGAGCATGACCGTGGGGCCGCCCGACGTGCCGCGGATGACCCCGATCACGTTGCCGGCCGGGTCGACCCCCAGGTCGTCGAACCCGAGCCGCCGCATCTCGTCCTCGACCCGCGTCGCGACCTCGGCCTCGTGGCCGGGGGGAGAGGGGATCCGGATCAGATCTCGGGCGAAAGCGAGCGCGTCGTCGAAGCGAGCTTGAGGAGGCATGTGGGCGACGAACCTAGCAGGGTCCGGGCCAGCGCGGAACTCAGCGGTTGAAGCGGCTCATCGCGGTCTCGGTTCCTTCCTCGACCCAGGCCTCGACGGCGTGTACCAGGTCGGGGAGGAGCGCGATCACGGCTTCCTCGTCCGAACCGGGCATCGGCGACAACACCCAGTCCGCCAGGTCCTCCCCCGGGGGACGCTGCCCCACACCGATGCGGAGCCGCGGGTATTCGTCGCTGCCGAGCACGCCCTCGATCGACTTGAGGCCGTTGTGACCCCCCGCGCTCCCCTTTGCCCGGTAGCGCACGCGACCCACGTCCAGGGCGGCGTCGTCCACGACGACCAGGAGATCGCGCGACGGAACCAGCTCGTTCCTGAACGGGAGGGTCGCCAAGGCCGCGCCGCTCCTGTTCATGAAGGTGATCGGCTTGAGCACCAGGACGGGATGGCCCGCGTGCGAGCCCTCCGCGCGGAACGCGGCACCCGCCCGCCGGAACGGGCCGATGTTCCAGGCGTGCACGAGATGATCGACGACCCACCAGCCGACGTTGTGGCGGGTGGCGTCGTACGTGGCCCCCGGATTGCCGAGCCCGAGAACGACCTTCACGGGTCGCTCCTAGCGGAAGAAAACGAGGGTGACGACCACGAACAACGGCAGCAGGATCGAGCAGGAGTAGGCCATGTACCCGAAGAAGCCCGGCATCGCAACCCCGTTCTCCTCCGCGATGGCCTTCACCATGAAGTTAGGCCCGTTCCCGATGTAGGTGTTCGCCCCCATCATCACCGCGCCGCACGAGATCGCCGCGAGCAGCGCGGCCGCGGAATCGCCGCGCAGTAGGAGTTCGCCGAGGTAACGGGGTCCGTCCACGGCCACGCCCTCCATGCCCGCGGCGGTCGCGGCGAACGCCAGGTATGTCGGGGCATTGTCCAGGAACCCCGAGACCAAACCGGTTGCCCAGAAGAATTCCCAGGGCCGATCGAGGCCGAACGCCGTCCCGAGCACCTCGCGCTGCCCACCACCCCACGCGTTCAGGATGAGCAGGGCCGGCGCCATCGTCACGAAAATCCCGGCGAACAGCACTGCGACCTCGACGATGGGCGCCCACGTAAAGTTGTTCTTCCTGCGGTTCTCCGCGTTCGTCGTGGCATACGCCAGACCGGTGAGCACGAGCAGCGCGGCCTCTTGCACGCCGAACGGCCACGGGCCGTCGGCACCGAACCCTCGCCCCGCGGCCCAGATCACGAACACCACGCCGAGCAGGAACGCGAAGTTGATTCCCCCGCCGATCGAGAGCGGCTCGTGGTGCTGGACCTCCTCCAACTGGGATCCCGGGCGCTCGCGCTCCTCTCGGTCGAACACAACCTGATCCCAGAGGTTGAAGATCACGAGGAGCAGGCCGTTCACGAGCGCCCATTGCTTCCACAGGCGCAGCGTCCACTCGAACGGCACGCCCTTCAGGTAGCCGAGGAAGATGGGCGGGTCACCGAGCGGCGTGAGCAGCCCGCCGCAATTCGCGACCACGAAGATGAAAAAGACCACGATGTGGGCCTTCTTCACGCGCGGGCCGTTGGCGCGGAGAAGCGGACGGATCAGCAAGACCGACGCGCCCGTGGTGCCGATCAGGTTCGCCAGAACGGCCCCGATCGCCAGGATCACCGTGTTGAACAAAGGCGTGCCCGACAGGGAGCCGCGCACGAGAATGCCCCCCGTGATCACGAACAGGGCCAGAAGGAGCACGATGAACGCGACGTATTCGTGGACCTTTTCGAGCAGCGTGTGCGCGCCCAGCTCACCATGCACCACCACGAGGTAGATCGCGACGGGGAGGGCGAGGGCGAGGGCGACCACGCCCTTGTTGCGGTTACGCTCCCAGAAATGCCCGGCTAAAAGGGGGAGCAGCGCGATCGCGAGCAGCATCCCTGCAAACGGAATGAGCGTCCAGAGCCTTAGCTGGACGCCCAGTTCCGCGCCGGACGTGATCTGCGCTTGCGCTACGAGCACCGCAGGGCTGACCAGCATGCGACCGAACAACCCGCTCAACCCCGACTACTTCTGATCCTTGCCCTTCTTCTCGCCGCCGGCCCCGCCACCCTTCTCGCCCTCGCCCTCGCCCTTCTCGGCACCGATGACCTCGGTCGCGACGGCATCGGCTGCCACGGTCTCGACCACGGAGCGCGGCACCGACACGATGCAAAGCGTGCGTTCCCCCTCGACCATGAATTCGACACCCTCGGGAGCCGGCAAATCGGACACGTGCAGCGACGAACTGAGTGCCAGCGAGGTGACGTCGATCTCGATCGCCTGCGGGATGTTCTCCGGGAGGCAGCGCACCGCGATGTCGTGGATGAGCTGCTCGAGGATGCCGCCGTCGTTGCGCACGCCGTTCGGGATGCCGATCAGGTGCACCGGAACCTCCACCTCGAGCTTCACGCCCGCCTGGATCTTGTAGAAGTCGATGTGGATCAGGTCGGGCCTGAGCGCGGCTACCTGCACCTCACGCACGAGCGCCTGGATCTTGGACTTGTCGCCCGTGACCTTGAGCTCGATGATCGTGTTTTCCACCGAGATCTGCTGGAACAGGCGCTCCGCCTCGCGGGCATTCACGGACAGGAGCGTGGGCTCCGCATCCTTTCCATAGAGGATGGCCGGCACGCGGCCGGTCGCGCGCAGCTTGCGGTTCGCGCCCTTACGGATCTGCTCGCGGGGTTCCGCGCTCAACGTCACTTGTGTCGCCATGTCATCACCCTGCCTTCGTGCGCGGGCTTGGCCCGCGGTTCAGGAGCGGCCGGTCGGCCGTCTCAGTCGTTGTCCTTGATCTCGAACAGTGCGCTCACCGATTCGTTCGAGTGGATGAACCGGATCGCGTCCGCGAGAAGCTCCGCCACCGACAGCACCGTCAGCTGCTTGAAGCGCCGCTCCTCCGGTATGTGGATCGTGTTCGTCACCACGAACTCCTCAAGCGGAGCCTGCGACAGCTTCTCAGCCGCCTTTCCCGAGAGGAGCGCGTGGGTCGCCACGGCGTACACCTTCTTCGCCCCTCTCTCCTTCAACGCGTAGACGGCATTGGCGATCGTGCCGCCCGTATCCACCATGTCGTCCGTGAGAATGCAGTTCTTCCCTTCCACCTCTCCCACCACGCTCATCACCTCGGACGCGTTCGGCGCCGGGCGGCGCTTGTCGATGATCGCGAAGGTCGCCCCAAACCGCTTGGAGTATCCCCTCGCCATCTTCGCCGAGCCCACGTCGGGCGCCACCACGACCAGATCCTTCAGGCCCTTCTCGCGGAAGTACTTCGTGAACACCGGCGCCGCGTACAGGTGATCCACAGGGATGTCGAAGAAC
>CAMCNM010000172.1 GCA_945876015.1 Gemmatimonas phototrophica | reverse complement strand
GAACAGGATCAGCGGCGCGTCCCTCCCGGCCAGCTCGGTGCTGAGCGCGCGGGCGGTCGCCAACCCGTCCTGGCTCGCCTCGCCCTTGAGAAGGACTGCGTTGTCCGCGCCCATCGCGAGCGCGCCGCGCAGC
The DNA here is from genome assembly GCA_945876015.1 of Gemmatimonas phototrophica. GTDB lineage: Bacteria > Gemmatimonadota > Gemmatimonadetes > Longimicrobiales > Gaopeijiaceae > UBA2988. Next base: position 4,773 of record CAMCNM010000172.1, on the reverse strand, counting down.
TGCTCGGCGGCGCTGGCGTCGCCGAGCGTCACGGCCGTCACCTCACCCGAGCCGGCCGCCTCCTTGGCGCGCAGCGCGGCCTCGAGGGCGAACTCGTCGTACGGGCTGATGATGAACTTGACGCCGGCGGGATCGATGGTGGCGCCGCCCGAGGCCACCCGGATCCGGGCTTCGGTATCGGGCACCCGCTTGATGCACACGATGACGTTCAGAGAGCGGTTCTCCCCATTCGTTGCCTGTCCCAAGCACCCCATCGACCAAGGGGGCTACCCGCACGTCTCGGAGGCGGATACACGCGCGCAACGCCTTCCGGCGCGGATCGTACCATTAGCAAACGCCAGCAAACGCCGGGCCGGTTTCCCCTGGGGGGATCGCAGCCCGGTCGGCGCGGGTAGCCAGTTCGCTGGTCGGACCCTACGACGTCTTCCGTGAGGCTCGCATGAGGATACCCCTTCTCGCCACCGCGATGCTCCTGGCGGCATGCTCCGGAGACGGGGCGGGCGCAGGCGCCACCGTGTTCTCGGACAGCGCCGGGATCAAGATCGCCGCCAACGACAACACGCGTCCCGACTGGACCCGCGAGAAGCGATGGACGCTCGCCGGGAACCCCCGGCTCCAGGTCGGCAACGTGCTCGGGGATCCGACCCAGCAGCTCTATCAGGTGGCGCACTCGCGACGGCTGCGGAACGGCGGGCTGGTGGTCGCAAGCACGGGGCTCGGCGAGGTGCGCTTCTTCGACACGGGCGGACTCCACGTGCGCACGGTCCAGGTCGGCGATCCGGTCACGGCCGGACCCCTGCGAGTCTACGAGCTACTCGGAGACTCGCTTCTCGTCTACCAGGTGGACCGTACGCTCTCGGTGTTCGATGCGCTCGGCCAACGGACCCGGAGCTCGCCCCTCGCGTCGCCGGGTCCGGAGCTCGAGGAGACACTCGAATCCCTCGGCGCCTTCAAGGACGGAACGCTGCTCTTCCGCGCCAGCTTCCCGCGCGACTCGACCAAGCAGGGCGTCGGCCGGCGGACGATCCGCTTGCTCCGGTACGGGATCGACGGCGCGCTGCTCGGCTCGTTCGGCGACTTCGACGGGCAGGCGGTGCTGTTCGAGGATCGCGGCGCCTACATCTTCGGACCGGACGCCGCAGCCGCGCCCGCGGACTCCACGCTCTGGTACACGCCCGGCGACCGCTACGAGGCCCGCGAGGTCGCGCCGGACGGTCGTACCCTGCGCATCGACCGGCTCGACCGCGCCGGCATCAAGGTCCTGCAGGCCGACATCAGCTCCTACCGCCAGGCCGCGACGCGCCAGGTGCAGAACACCCCGCGCGCCAGCACGATCGAGGCGACGCTCGAAGCCTCGACCTTCGCGGACACGTTCCCGGTGATCGACAGAGTGATCGTGGACGACGTCGGCAACGTGTGGGTGCGCAACTACCAATGGTTCGATCTGGGCTCGGGAAAGAACTGGACCCTGTTCGATCCCGAGGGCCGGTTCCTGGGGGAGATCACCACCCCCTCGATCCTCGAGATCCATCAGATCGGGGCGGACTTCGTGCTGGGCCGCATGTCCGACGGACGGGGCCACGAAGCGGTGTACATCTTCGACCTGATCAAGCCGGGAGCGGCGGAGACGTCGGGTCCCTGACCTGGAACGGGCCTCGGCGGTGCCCGGACGCTCTCGGGTGAGGATGGTGCCGAACTTGCGTCGAACGGTTCGACGATGACCGCCATGTCCACAGCCACCGGGTAACCTTGGCAACGACCACGAGCGAGCCGCGCGAGCAGAGCCTCTCGATGCTGAGCGTGTTCACGCAGCGGAAGATGGTCGCAATTCTTCTGTTCGGCTTCGGCTCGGGCCTCCCGCTCTATCTGACCAGCCGCACGCTGCAGGCGTGGATGACGGTCGAGGGGGTGGACCTCACCACGATCGGACTGTTCAGCCTCGTCGGCCTCCCGTACTCGCTCAAGTTCCTGTGGGCGCCGGCCTTCGATCGGTACGTCCCCCCGTTCCTCGGGCGTCGCCGCGGGTGGCTGGTCATCACGCAGGTCCTGCTTCTCGTCGCCATCGCGGCGATGGGGTTGCACGACCCGCAGCGCTCTCTGCAGCTCCTGGCCCTCAACGCCGTGCTCGTCGCGTTCTTCAGCGCGAGCCAGGACACGGTCGTCGATGGGTACAAGGTGGATGTGCTCGAGGAGCGCGAGATGGGTGCGGGTGCCGCGATCGGCGTGCTCGGCTACCGCGTCGCGATGATTGTGGTCGGCTCGGGAGCCTTCATGCTCGCCGACCGGATGCCCTGGTCCACCGTCTACATCCTGATCTCCGTCCTCATGCTGGTCGGGGTCGCGGGCGCGATCATGGCCCCCGAGCCGGTGATCTCCGAGCGCACGCCCCAGACGCTCGGGGAGGCGGTGGTCGCGCCCTTCGGCGAGTTCGTCCGACGGACCGGCGTGGTCTGGGGCGCCGTGATCCTCCTCTTCGTGATCTGCTACCAGCTCCCCGATCACTTCGGGCAGATCATGGTGACGCCCTTCCTGCTACAGACCGGATTCACGCAGACGGAGATCGGCGCGATCCAGAGCGGCGTGGGGCTGGCCGCGACGATCGTCGGCGTGATCATCGGCGGCGGGATCATCGCCCGGCTGGGTCTCAACCGATCGGTCTGGTCCTTCTTCGCGCTGCAGATCCTGAGCAACCTCGCCTACTACTGGATCGCGGTGACCGGCGGCGCGAGCCGGGGCCGGCTGGTGGTGGCGGTCATCATCGAGAACGTGAGCGGTGGGCTCGTGACCGCGGTGTTCGTCGGCTTCATGATGAGCCTCTGCAGCCGACGCTTCTCCGCGACGCAGTACGCGCTGCTCACCAGCGTGATGGCGTTCGCGCGCGACCTGCTCGTCGCCCCAGCCGGACGCATGGCGGAGATCACCGGCTGGCCGACCTTCTTCCTGCTCACGATGGCGGTGGGTGTGCCCGCGCTGATCCTGCTCCCCCTCGTGGTCCCCTGGGGATGGGAGCATCCGCGCGGCGCGGCCGATCACAGCGGTGTCGTCGAAGCTGGGTGAGGGCCGCCGCCTAGCTAGGGCGGCGTCTCCCGGCCGCTTACGCCGCTGGAGGGATCGGAGCGTTGCGACAAAGTCGCGGTGCTTGATACGAAAGGATCGGAGGAAGGCGCGGTCGAATGGACGGCTGCCCTCCAAGGGGGTTCGATACTCTGATGGGCTCGCTCCAGGTTTGCGGGAGCGTTCGCATCGTTTCGACGGGCAACACGCTTACGATGCGGGTCTGGAACCTCGAGGGGATGCCCGGAGGCCAGGGGGGCGTCCAGCACACGATGACTGCGATTGGGCTCTATCATTCTGGAAGCCCGTGGACCGGAAAGGTCAACAGCTACACGGTGAGGACGAGGTGATCTAACCCGAACAAGCGGGCCGGGCGACGCTCGGCCCTGACTTGAAAGCGACGAGGGGTCTCTCCCAACCGGGAGGGACCCCTCGCTCGTACTCCATCACGACCGCGCGGCCGGCGACCGCTTTTTCCCGCCACCCTGACGGGGAGTCGGAGAACTGGTGGGGCGTTCAGCCCCAGGGGCGATGCCCCGGCGAGCGATACGCCGAAACGGCCCCCAAAACTGACCGACGAGGGTCGGCTCCGGTGGAAGCCCCTCGACACCAACTGCGGTCGGGGGCGTGCGCGACGGGTTCGCGGTGCCGAACAGATGGTCCCAGACGCAGAAGAGCTGGGAGTAGTTCCGGTCGAAGTCGCGACGGTCCCTCGAGTGGTGCAGCCGATGGAATACCGGGCTCACCAGGATCGGATACAACCGCCCGAATCTCCAGTCGAGTTCGGCGTGCTGGACCGTTGCGAGGAACGTCTGAACGAGCGTGATCGGCAGCCACATCGCGGGAGGAACACCCAGAACGATCAGCAGGAAGACACCGATGAGACCCCACATGATCTTGGAAAAGGGATGGACTCGGTGGGCGGTGAGGAAGTTCAGCTCCTCGGGTGAATGGTGTACGCTGTGGAATTGCCAGAGAAATGGGAAACGGTGCTCCGCGCGGTGCAACCAATAGCTGACGAAGTCGTTGATCACGATGTAGAGTGCGCCCACGAGGACGATCGGCAGGCCCTCCAGCAGTCCCACCCGCATGAAGCTCAGCTGGTTCTGGACCACGCTGAAGACCAGCGAGGCCCCCAGGACGCGGAAGGCTCCGCTGTCGTAGAACAGGGCGTAGGCAACATCGTGCGCGAAGTGCCGTCGCCGGTATCGCGATATGTCCGAGCCCTGTCGGCGCTCGAGATACCAGATCGGGATGAACAGCGCGCCGATCGTCAACAGCGCACGGGCGGTGTTGAAGGTCATCGCCCCGAGGAAGGTGGCAATCTGTTCTACCATCCCGCGCGCCTCCCCCGGTGGGCTGGGACCCGCTTCGCTACACATACAATCTAGTCGGCACCCAATGGGCACACAAACGAGAAACGGGTCGCTCATAGCGACCCGTTGGTCTCTGCTTGCCAGCACTCAGATCTCGCGAGGAGAGTACCGGAGGGGTTCTACCCCGTTTTCGCGGACGGTTGAGTTAAGGCACTGAACTGCCGGTCGAGCGTGTCGAGCCTCCTCTGCATCCTGGGGTTGTGGAAACGCTCGATTGGGCTGTACCCGGTTCGAAGGACACTTGATCTAAGTTGTCCAATCCGAACCGGAGGTGGGAAACGATGGCAACGAGACGGCGGTTTAGCCGAGAGTTCAAGCAGGAGGCAGTGCGGCTGGTACGGGA
>CAMCNM010000171.1 GCA_945876015.1 Gemmatimonas phototrophica | reverse complement strand
AGAGCCTTGCCCAGGCGCAGGCTCTCCACCGCGCCGGCCTGTCCTCCGAGTACGACGTGCTGCGACTCGAGGTCGAGCTGGCGAACCTGGAGCCGAACCTGCGCCGGGCCTCCAACTCCATCGCACAGGCGCGGCGGTTGCTCGCCGTCGAGCTGGATCGCACCGATGGCGACGAGATCGTCCTGGTCGGCTCGCTCGCGACCATGGAACTCGACGATCCGGCCGCGAACAGCCCGGACAACCGAGCCATCCTGGCGTTCGGTGGGACCGAGGCGGCGGATCCCGATGCGCTAGTGCAGCTGGCGCTCGGCGCACGTTCGGACCTACGCCAGCTCCAGTTCACGGAGGATCTGCGCCGGACCGAGCTGCGCGTCGAGCAGGTGGCCTACTTCCCGACCCTGAACTTCTTCGGGAGCTACAACATCGCCGCCCAGCAGAATGGCAGCCCGCAGTTCTTCGGCTCGCCGCGCGCCTACGGGCGGACGGTGGGGCTGCGGCTCTCCTTTCCGATATTCAACGGCTTCCAGCGCGAGGCGCGTATCGATCAGAAGCGCGCGGTGCTGCGGGGTGCGCAGATCCAGACCGAGCTCGCGGCGTCGCAGGCGGCGGTGGACGTCCAGGGATTGGTGGATCAGGTGGAGGAAGCCCGCTTCCGTGCCCGCGGGCAGCGGTTGGCGGTGCGCCAGGCCCAGAGGGGGTTCGAGATCGCGAGCGCCCAGCGGCGCGAGGGATTGTCCAGCCAGCTCGAGCTCACCGACGCCGAAGTCGCTCTGCGGCAGAGCGAGTTCAACTACGCGCAGGCGGTCTATGACTACCTCGCCAGCCGAGCGCGGCTGGACGAGGCGACCGGACGGGTGCCGATGGTGGACGACACCGGGGATGGGCGATGAGTACGGGACGCTTCGACGATGAGCTCGCTGACAACGAAGAACGCGGGAGAAGCACGACCATGCGCGTAGATGCTTGGAAGCTCGGGGGGATCGTGACCCTGGTTGCGCTCGTCGCCCTGAACGGGTGCGGGGCCCCCGAGGCGGACGGGGCGGCCGAGTCCGTCGAGGAATCCGGACGGGTCGTGAACGTCGAAGTGTTGGAGGTCGGACCGGCGAGCTTCGTGGAGGTCATACGACTGACCGGCACGGTGGCGGCCAACCGCGACGTGACCGTTTCGGCCGAGGAGAGCGGCGTCGTGATCGAGCTGCTGGTCGAGAAGGGGGCTTTGGTGGCGGCCGGCCAGCCGCTGCTCCGCATCGACGATCGGGTGCTCGCTTCACAGGTGGCGCAGGCCCGTGCGCAGGCTGCGCTCGCGCGCGAGGTGTGGGATCGCCGCCGGCGCCTCTTCGAGGAAGACAAGGTCGGCTCCGAGCTTTCCTACCTGGAGGCCAAGTACAACGCCGAGCAGGCGCAGGCCGCGTTGGCGACCCTGCAACATCGTCTCGAGCGCGCGGTCGTGAGCGCGCCCGTCGAGGGCGTGCTCGACGCGCGTCTGGTGGAGGTCGGAACGATGGTGGGTCCGGGCACTCCGGTCGCGCGCATCGTGGATATGGATCCGGTAAAGGTCATGGGCGGGGTTCCCGAGCGGTACGCGGCGGACATCCGGGTCGGAGCGCGCGCGACCGTGACGTTCGACGCGTTCGAGGGACAGCAGTTCACGGGGAACATCGGCTTCGTGGGGGCGGCGATCGAATCGTCCAACCGCACCTTCCCGGTCGAGTTCAGGCTGCCGAATCCGGGCCGCGCCGTGAAGCCGGAAATGGTCGCCCACATCGAGCTTGTGCGGCGGGTGCTCGACGGCGCGCTCATGGTGCCGCAGGAAGCGCTCGTGCGCGCCGAGGACGGCTACGTGCTGTTCGTGATCGTGGACGACCACGCGGAGGCGAGGTCCGTGGTCCTCGGACCGTCGCAGCACAACCAGGCGGTGATCACGTCGGGTATCGAAGCGGGCGACCGGGTGGTGGTGGTGGGGCAGAAGCAGCTCGCCGCGGATGACCGCGTGCGCGTGGTGGGCGAAGGCTGAGCGCCAAGAGATATCGAAGAGGACTTCGACGGGACGACGATATGAGCCAGACGAGCGCGAGCAACGGGAGCGGCGGTAACGGGACGGGCAAAGTGGTCCGCACCGACAAAGCCTTCCTCGACCGCTTCAAGGAGTTCGGTCCCAGCAGCTGGGCGGTGGACCATCCCACGATGGTGATGGTTACGCTGGCCATCATCCTGATCATGGGGCTCTACTCCTACTTCACGACTCCCCAGGAGTCGTTCCCCGAGATCGAGATCCCCTCGGTCGCCGTGAACACCATGTATCCGGGCGTATCGCCCGCGGACATGGAGAGCCTGATCACGCGACCGCTCGAGGAGGACCTGAGCACGATCTCGGACATCAAGACGATGACGTCCTCGTCTACCGAAGGCTATTCGAGCGTCATGATCGAGTTCCAGACCACCGTGAACATGGACGACGCGCTCGCCAAGGTTCGCGAGAAGGTGGATCTGGCCAAGGCCGACCTGCCCCCGGAGGCCGAAGAGCCGCAGATCTTCGAGTTCAACTTCTCCGAGGGTCCGGTCGTCCAGGTCAACTTGGCCGGCGACTACGGGTTGGTGCGGCTCAAGGAGATCGGCGACGACCTCAAGGACGAGCTCGAGCAGATCCCGAGCGTGCTCCGCGTGGACCTGCGCGGCGGGCTCGAGCGCGAGGTCTCGGTCGAGGTCGATCTGGCAAAGCTCCAGTACTACAACGTCGCGATCGGGGACGTCATCGAGGCGATCGGCAACGAGAACGTCAACATCCCGGGCGGCTCGATCGACGTCGGCAACTCCAAGTACCTGGTCCGCGTCGACGGCGAGTTCGCGGACCCGGCGTTGATCGAGGACGTCGTGGTGGCGCTCGAGGGCGGGAAGCCCGTCTATGTACGCGACATCGCGAGCGTCGACTTCGGCTTCGCCGAGCGCGAGAGCTACGCGCGGCTCGAGGGTTCCTCCGTGGTCACGCTCGACGTGATCAAGCGGTCGGGCACGAACATCATCGAGGTTTCTCAGGCCGTGCGGGCCACGGTGGCCGCGGCGTCGGCCGAATTCCCGCCGAGCACCAGGGTCGAGTTCGCGATGGACACGTCCGAGGACATCGCGATGATGGTGGCGAGCCTCGAGAACAACATCGTGACCGGCCTGATCCTGATCGTCGGCGTGCTGCTGTTCTTCCTGGGATTGGCGAACTCGGTGTTCGTGGCGCTCGCCATTCCGGTCTCGCTCCTGCTCTCGTTCATCCTGATCAAGGCGTTCGGGATGAGCATGAACATGGTGGTGCTGTTCAGCTTGATCCTGGCGCTGGGCAACCTAGTGGACGTCTCGATCGTGGTGGTGGAGAACATCTACCGCTACCTCGAGGAGGGATGGGACCGGGTGACGGCAGCAAAGAAGGCGACCGGCGAGATGGCGATGCCCGTGATCGGCTCGACGCTCACCAACATGGTGGGATTCGTCCCGCTCATATTCTGGCCCGGCATCGTGGGCGAGTTCATGGGCTACCTGCCCAAGACCCTGATCATTTGCCTGACCGCGGCGGCGTTCACCGCGCTCATCATCGTGCCCACGCTGTGCGCGATGTACATGAAGCTCGAGCACGAGCCGCGGGCCGGGCTGCCGCCGACGGCGCGCTGGACTTTGATCGGTATCGCCGCGTTCGCCCTGCTCGTCACGGCGCTGAAGAACCCGCTCACCGCCGCGCTGCTGGTCGCAACCGCGATCGGGCTGTGGTGGCTCTACAAGGTCGCGCTCAAGCGGTTGGCGCACCGCTTCATGACCGAGTGGGAGCCCAAGATCCTGCATGTCTACGAGGGTTCGCTGCGCTGGGCACTGGCACGCCGCGCGGTCGTGATGGGCGGCACGGCAGCGGCGTTCGTGGTGACCGTCGCTCTATTCGTGAACTTCAACGCCGGCATCGAATTCTTCCCGGAGGACATCCCGCCCAAGCAGATCTGGGTGGACGTCGAGCTGCCGGTGGGCACCCACGTGGAGGCGACCGACTCGATCGTGCGTCGCCTGGAGCAGGAGCTCCAGGCCGTGCCCGGCCGGGTGGACTGGGAGTCCACCGTCGCGACCGTCGGAAGCGGCGGGAGCGCGGGTGACGCGATGATGACGGGCGCCGGCCCCGGAGGCCCCGGGTCGGGACGGGTTTCGCTCGGCTTCATCGATTACCAGGATCGCGAGTTCGACGCGTTCCAGACGCTCGAGTGGATGCAGCAGAACATCGGCGTGGACATCGCGGGTGCGACCGTGACGACCGAGAAGATGGCCGAGGGACCCCCGACCGGTGCCCCGATCAGCGTGGAGATCAGGGGCCCCGATCCCGACGAGCTCAAGCGGCTCTCGGACCGGGTCGTCACCGTGCTGCGTGACGCGCCCGTCTTCCCGAAGCTGGTTGCGCTCGAGAGCGACCTGGACGAGGCCCGAGCGGAGCTGTCGGTGTTCGTGGACCGCGAGAAGGCGGCTCTCTACGACCTGTCCACGTCCGAAGTGGGCCGGGCGATCCGCGGTGCGATCCAGGGCATCGAGGCGGCCAAGTACCGCACCGGCGAAGACGAGTACGACGTGGTGGTCCGGCTCGCGCCCGAATATCGGAACCAGATCGAAAGCCTGGGCGATCTCACGGTGATGAGCGAGGGCACGCAGATCCCGCTGTCCTCGGTCGCGCGATGGGAGGTCGGCGAAGGTTACGGAACCATTCGCCGGAAAGATCAGCAGCGCATGGCCACGATCACTTCGGACGTGGCCGAGGGCCTGAACAACGCTGTGGTCCTGGCCGAGGTGCAGCAGACCCTCGCCCCCTTCATCGAGAAAGAGCTGCCGCCGGGCTATGTCATCGTCTACGCCGGAGAGAACGCGGAGCAGGCCGAGGCCCAGTCGTTCCTGATCAGCGCCTTCCTGAGCGCGGTCATGA
>CAMCNM010000170.1 GCA_945876015.1 Gemmatimonas phototrophica | reverse complement strand
GTAGTCCTCTTCGGCCGCGGCGAGAATCAGCCGCATGTTGCCCACGCGTTTGGCGACCTCGATCGCCTGGAGCACGCCCTTCCCCTCCGTGAACCGCCCCAGGAAGAGCAGATAGTCGTCGGGCTCGGCGCGGAACGTGAACGAATCCGTGTCGAGGCCGTGCAGCACGACTCCCTCGACCCGGGCGCCCGTGAGCAGACGCGCCTGCTCCTGCGAAATCGCGACGAACGGCGCCTCGGGATACTTCGACCAGAGCTTCACCTCTTCAGCGGTCGGAGCATGGTGGAGCGTCTGCACGATCGGCGTGGGCGAGAGCCGCGCGAACGAGAGGGCCATCGGGTAGTAGGCCGCCTCGTAGTGGATGATGTCGAAGTCGCGCGCGCGCTCGACCGCGGCGGCGAGGTTGAGCATCTCGTAGAGCTCCCACGGCCACATCGCCTCGTCGTGCCAGTAGCCCACGGGGTACAGCGCGTGGAGCTTGGCCCTTGTGGTGGAGTCACCGGTGGCGAACAGGGTGACGTCGTGACCCATCGCTACCAGGCCCTCGGTGAGCAGCGAAGTCATCGTCTCGACGGAGCCCGACATGGCCGGCGGAATCGACGTCGCGACCGGCCCGACGTGGCCGATCCGCAGCGGACGCTCGCTCACCGGCACGCCTCCTCGAGCAGCCGCGGCAGCACCTTCCCCGCGTCGAAGTGCTCGCGCGCGATCTCCTCGGCGCGCCGCGCGTGGAGCGCGTAGTCGCCGTTGATGCGCTCGATCCCCGCCAGCGCCTCCTCCGGGCTGCTGAACGCGAGCAGACCTTCCCCGTTCGGCAGGTGCGCCGTCCATCCCGTGTCCTGGACCAGAGCCGGTCTCCCCGAGGCGAGGTAGCACTCCGTGCGATCGCTGAACCAGCCCGTCCGACCGGCGACGTAGGTGTTCTTGGCCACGCCGAACTCGGCCTTCGAACCCTGGACGAAGGTGCGGTAGTCGCCCGGCGTGCGCGACACCGCCATCGCGTCTACGGTTCCCCACCCGTGCGCGCTCAGCATCTCACGCGGCCCGTTGATCGCGAGCTCGAACGGCTGGCTCGTCAGCGACGGCAGATCCAGGTAGCGCAGGAACTCCTGATCCTTGTTGCCGTCCACGTCCGCGAAGCTCTCGATCCGCCAGGTCATCACCGAGGTGAAGCGATCGCGCGGCGCGGCGGTGGTGCGCCAGTCGAGGAGCGTGATCGGCTGCCAGGTCTTGTGCCAGGTGAAGTCCCCGACGGGAATGGTCGAAGCGGATGTCCCGATATTCGCTCCGAACGTGAAGAGTCGGTCGAAGCGCTGGAAGAACTCGACGTACCAGGGCTCGCCCTTGGCGATCGCGAGCTGCGTGAACCCCGGATCGGAGTCGATGAACGCCTTGTGCGGAATTCTGAGATATTCGTCCCGCCAGAACCAGGAGCCGCCCGACAGGTTGAGGAAGACGTCGGCGTCGGCGCACTCCCGCCGCACGTCCTCGGCGCTCCGCCCGTGATAGGCGCCGTCGTAGTTCACGAACGCCCAGCGGTCGCCCAGCCCGTGGGGCGCGAGCGCGTCGCGGATGTATCGCGTGCCGTAGCCTGGATCGAGCGAGCGGGTGTTCAGGACCGGATCGTAGACGCACTCTCCCGTGTCCTCGATGTAGAACACCTCGTGCCCGAGGGCGCGCAGTCCCAGCAGGTACATGAGCGAGCACCAGGTCACGCCGCCGAACGGGTAGCGCGCGATGATTCCCGCGAGGACGACCTTCAACGTCCAGTGGCCAGGTGAGTGGCCTGGATCAGCTCGTCCACCGTCTCCGGTTCGTCGAGCGACTTCCCCACCGAGAGCCGCGCGCACATGCGGCGATAGAGCAGGCTCGTCTGGAGCAGCTCCTCGTGGCGGCCCTGAGCCGCGAGCCGGCCCTCGTCCAGCACGAGGATCCGGTCCGCGTCGCGCACGGTGGAGAGCCGGTGGGCGATCACCAGCGTGGTGCGGCCTTCGCGCAGCCGCTTGAGCGCGCTGAACACGATCTCCTCCGAGATCGCGTCGAGCGAGGACGTCGGCTCGTCCAGGATCAGGATCGGCGCGTTCTTCACGAGCGCCCGCGCGATGCTCAAACGCTGACGCTCGCCGCCCGAGAGCCCGCCACCGGCCTCGGCGAGCTCGCTGTCGTAGCCGTGCGCCAGGTGCGCGATGAAGTCGTGGGCGTGCGCGGCCTTGGCCGCGTCCTCGATCTCCGCGCGGGTCGCGTCGAGCCGGCCGTAGCGCAGGTTCTCCGCCACGGTGCCATGGAGCAGCATGGGGTCCTGGAGGACGATCGCGATCTTGTCACGCAGCGAGGGGATCAGGTACTGCCGCACGTCCACGCCGTCCACGAGCACGCGCCCCTCGGTCGCCTCGTAGAACCGGGGGATCAAGCTCACGAGCGTGGTCTTCCCCGCTCCCGTGAGCCCGACCAGCGCGACCACCTCACCCGGCCTGGCGGAGAACGAGATGTCGCGCAGCACCTCGGTACCGTCCGGGTAGTGGAACCCGACGTTCTCGAAGCGGATGTCGCCCTTGATCGCGGTGGCTGGGATCGCGTCGGGTGGCGCCACCGTCTCGGTGTTCATCGCGAACACCTCGCGTACGCGACGGGCGCCCGCGATCGATCCTTGGAGCTGCCCGCTGGTGTGGGCGACGGCGGCGAGCGGCCCGTAGACCGCGCCCAGGTAGTTGATGACGACCAACAGCTCGCCGACCGTCATCTGCCCCTGGAGCACGTGCATCCCGCCGACGATCACGACGAGCGCGGTGCCCAGGATCGTGATCGTGCTGACCACCGCCGAGAACACCGATTCCCGCCACGTGATGTCGATGCGCGCGTCCATCACCGTGTCGCCTGCCTTCCGGTAGCGCGCGGCCTCGAACGGCTCGCGGTTGAAGCTCTTCACGAGCCGCATCGCCGCGAACACCTCGTAGAGCCTCTCCTGGAGCTTGGACTCGAGGTCCTTCACCCGCTCGATCCGCCCCGACAGCGTCCGCATATAGTAGCGGAGCGACATGTAGAGGAACGGGACCACAGAGAGCGAGAGCAACGCGATCGCCGGATCGATCCGCAGCATCAGCACGAACATCACCGCGAGCGACGCCACCGAGGTCACGAGCGGGAAGAGGCCGCCCATCACGAGGTTGTCGATCGAGTACGCGTCCACGTCGATGCGGTAGACCGCGTCGCCCGTGGGGGTCGTCACGTGGTGGTGGAGCCCAAGCGCCTGGAGATGTTGAAACAGCCTGTAGCGAAGACCATAGACCAGCCGCTGTCCGGTCTCGACCTGGACCTGGGTCGCCTGCAGCGTGACCGCCTGGTTGATCAAATTGAGGACCACACCCGCGCTCACCACGACCACCAGCAGGATGACCAGATTCCCCTGCGTGACCCAGTCCACCCATCCCGCGATCCCGCCCGGCAGAGCGCGCCCCGCGAGCACGTAGTCGAGCACGATCGCGAGCGGCCACGGCTGCAGCACGCCCAGCAGTACCTCGAACAGGAGCAGCACCGACAGGAGGGCGAGCCTCCCGCGGTAGGGCCGCAGGAAGGACAGCACCCAGGGCAGCAGCGGCCGCTCCGGCTCGGGAACGGGCGGCAGCGGCTCAGCGCTCAGCCGATCCATCTCACTCCCCCCCGGGCTTCGGCAGGGTCAGCGCCACCAGCCGGTCCTCGGTTGCATCGGCTACGTAGAGCCAGTGCTTGCGCGGCGCGTATGCGATGCGCGACGGCGCGCCGAACACGACCTTGCCGTCGTCGCTCAGGTCGCGCATGACGCCGTCCGGCCCGACCACACGGATCCGCCCGTTGTAGTAGTCGGCGATGAAGATCGTCAGGCGGCCGTCGGCCTGGGGCACGAGCGCGATTCCGGCCGGACCCGCCAGGCTCGCGCCCAGCGCCGGCCCGTCGTCGCCGTTGCTGCCGAACTGGCCGTCGCCCGCGACGCTCGAGATCACACCCGTGCGCGCGTCCACCTTACGCACGCGGTTGTGGTGCATGTCCGCGATGTACAGGTCGCCGTTCGGCGCGAGCGCGATGTCGCTCGGCATGAACAGCTGCGCCTCGGTCGCGGGCCCGCCGTCCCCGATCGGACCCTCCTCGGCCACGTTCCCTTCCCCGGCCACGGTGCGGATCAGGCCGGTCGCGTGGTCGAGCATGCGGACCCGGTTGTTCATCGTATCCGCGATGTAGATGTCGCCGTTCGGCGCGCACGCGACCGCGACCGGCTGATCGAGGTGCGTCTCGAGCGCGGGACGGCCGTCGCCGTTGAAGTCGGCCACGCCCGAGCCCGCGATTGTTGTGATGACCCCCGTGGTGCGGTCGATACGGCGGATGCGCTGGTTGTACGAGTCCGCCACGATGAGCGCCCCGTCCGGAGCGATCGCCACGCCGTCGGGCGCGTGGAGCCGCGCGCGGATCGCGGCCTCGCCGTCGCCCGAGAACCCTGGGCCGAGGTCGTGATTGCCCGCCACCGAGGTGATGATCGAGGTGGCCGCGTCGATGTGGCGGACGACCGCGTTGTTCGAGTCGGAGAAGTAGATGTCCCCGTTCTCCGCGACAGCGATGCCGCCGGGCGTGTCGAGCCACGCCGAGATCGCGGGGCCGTAGTCCCCCGCGTAGCCCTTCCGGAGGCCGATCACTTCGCCGATCGCCGCCTCGCGCAGGAGCAGCGCGCCCGACCCCAGCGCCAGCACCATGACCGCGAACACGATCGCGCTGCGCAGCCCGTACGTGCGGAGCAGCGAGGGCGCCACGAGCGGCGTGCGGGCGGGCCCGGACGGCATCGTCACCATGCCCTCCGCGCGGGCGATGCGCCGGACCTCGCGGCCCACGGCCGCGGCGGTTTGGGCCGTCCGCCACGCGGTGAACACGCTCACGACCAGCGTGAGCAACGCGGCCAGGGCACCGGCGACCGGCCAGCGATAGGCGAGCCCGAAGGCGGTGCCGCCGAGCAGCGCGAGGCCGAACCCGAGCGCCGCGACCACGCCGAACGCGGTCGGCCGCAGGTGCGTG
>CAMCNM010000169.1 GCA_945876015.1 Gemmatimonas phototrophica | reverse complement strand
CAGGATCAGCTCTTCAACACGGCGCAGGAGCGCTGGCGCAACATGGTGACCGACTGGATCGGGGCCGCGCTGCGTGAGGGGGAGATCGGCGGGGGCCAGGGGAGCGAAGCCAATCCGGTGATCCCCGATCTGCAGGTCGCCTACGTCTACGAGTTCAAGCTGAACGGGATGGAGGCCTGCGCCGCGCCCGGCGGTACGTGCGCGCGGGTCGAGATCTCCCAGTTCTACGATCCGGTGGCGCTCAACAAGACGATGAACGACGCGCTGACGCAGATGGGGATGGCCGGCATCTCGTTCGACGGCCTAGCCCAGGAGAGCCGCGTGATCCTGCTCACCGACCCGACGACCCTCCTGCCTTACCAGATGGACATGGCCAAGGGCGTACAGGGGATCGTGAAGATCAACGGGGAGAGCCGGGCGTTCCGCAGGTCGGACGAGATCAGCACGGACTACGTCTACACAAAGCGGTAGGGCTCGAATAGGAAGCCGATCACCTGGCCGCGTCGGCCTCCTGCTCGGTGTCGACCATCCGGTGCGTGAGCACTTCCTTCACGATGCGATCCGCGTCGTAGACGTCGTCCAACGCTTCACGGATCGCGCGCACGTCCACCATGATGTTCCTGCCCCGCTCCGGCAGATAGATGAAGTTGCGGGACAGCCCCTCCATGTTGCGGTCGAAGTTCAGCCCCACCAGCGCCATGTCCTTCGTCACCGCGGGCGAGCCCGAGTTGCCGCCGTAGGTGTCGGCGGTCGAGATGAAGTTGAGCGCGGTGCCCAGATCGAGATCCTTGGGCGGCGGCACCCAGCGCGAGGGCAGGCTCCAGTCCATCGCTCCGCCGTTCGCGTAGTAACGATCGTACATGCCGAAGAACGTCGTGTGGACGGGCGCGATCGTTCCGTTGTACTCGTAGGGAATCACGACGCCATCGGTGATGCGTGGCGACGAGCTGCCATCGGGCGGAATGGCAGCCCCGTAGATCTCGAATCGAGCGCGGCCGAGCTGCGCCTGCAGGTCGGCTTCCTCCGGCTGGATCGCCCGCAAGGCGGTCGTGCCCTCCACGTAGCGCGGCCACATCACGGTCGCCAGGGCCACGCCTGGATCGGTACGGGAGATCCCGCTAGCGGCCGCCGCGCTGGTCTTCGCGGCCGTGGCGAGCGCCGAGGTCGCGAGGAGGCGATCAGCAGCGGCCTCCGCGCTCGCGCCCGCGAGCGCGGTCGTGCGGATCGGGTCGCTCGCCGGGAGCGCCTCGAAGTCCCGCATCCGGGCGACGAGCAGCCTGCGCTCGAGGCCGGGGGGCAGATCGGAGATCGCATTCAGCCGCCGCACCCGAGCGGTCACCGAGTCGGCGGGCATCCCCTGCTCCACCGCGGTAGCGACCAGGTTCGCCTCGATCGTGCGCCGGATCAGCGCCGACTCGTAGGTCGGGTGCCCGAACAGCGTGAAGGCGGTGAAGTACGTGTCCAGCGCGCGATTCCGGGGCTGCAGCGCGGCGATCGCGTCGATCACCCCGCCGTACGTCGCGCGCAGCGCCGGCTTGGCGGCGACCGAGTCGAGGAACTGCCGCTCGGCGTCGCGCTTGAGCGCGAGGATGGTCGGATCCACCAGCGCGTCGGCCTGCCCCACCAGCTGCTTCCACGTGTTCGAGAGGCTGAATGCGGCGTTCCGCAGGTCCATCTCGTCACCGGTGCGCGGATCCTCGCGGTAGAAGTCCCACAGCGCGTCGATGCGCGAGCCGAACGTGCGGGTCTGCGCCGGCAGGAGGACGTCGCGCCGGAACTCGAGCTGCGCCATCGTATTGAGCCGGTTGGTCGTGCCGGGACTCCCGATCACGAACACGGGATCGCCTTCCTGCGGCCCCCGTTCGCTCCAGTCGAAGTACTGCGTGTTCTCGATCGGCTTCCCGTCGGCGCCGTAGATGCGCAGGAAGCCGAAGTCGAGCGCGTAGCGTGGGTAGGTGAAGTTGTCGGGATCGCCACCGAAGAATCCCATCTGTAGCTCGGCCGCCGCGACCAGACGCACGTCGGTGAAGCGGCGGAACGTGTACGCCGAGTAGCGGCCGCCGCTGTAGAGCGGCACGACCTGGACGCTCAAGCTCGGGTCGGCGGTCTCGCGGGTGATGCGCTCCTGGGTACGCCGGATCGCGTCCGCGCGGGCCGTGCGCCGGGCGGCCGCATCGGTGGGAGCCGCGTCCACCGCGGCGAGGATCTCAGCGCTGACGTCGGTGACGGCGACGAGCTGTTCGACCACATAGTTCGGGATCGGCCGCTCGTCCTGGAGGCTCCGCGCGTAGAACCCGTCGTTCAGGAGGTTCTCGCCCGGTCGGCTGAGCTCCGCGATGGCGCCCCGGATGCAGTGGTGGTTGGTCACCACCAGGCCACGCGGGGAAACGAGCGCGGCCGAGCAGCCCGGGATCCGGAGGGCCGCGCCGCGCGCCCGCTCGAACCAGGCGGCGTTCGCGTCGAACCCGTAGGTCTCGGTGAAGTAGCGCGATGGGGGGGACTCGAACGTCCACATCTTGCCGAAGTCGAACCGGCCGGCACGAATCGAGTCCGAACCGGTGCTGGTCTGCGCACCCAACGGCGCGGCCAGGAGGAGGGCCGCGACGGAGAGCCCGGTTACACGGGCTCTCCGCGCGAGGAACCTTGCATCGGCCATGCGACTGCCTCGGCTGCGAGGATAGTGACGAGCGATCTCAGTCGAGCTGCACGACCCGTGCGTCGATGATCTCGGGCAGCGCGACCAGCTTCTTCAGCGCCTCCGCGTCCACCTCACCGTCGATCGCGACCGCCGCGAGCGCGTCGCCGCCGACCGCGAGCCGCGCCTGATGGTACTCGGCGATGTTGAGCCCCAGGCTCCCGAGCAGGGTGCCGACCTTTCCGATCACGCCCGGCACGTCGCAGTTCTTGAGGATCAGCAGGCTCCCCTGCGGCACCACGTCCACGTGGTAGTCCCCGATCCGCACCACGCGGGGATACTTCTCGCCGAGGACAACGCCCGCGACGCGGGTGGTGCCTTTCTCGCCGAAGATCTTCACCTCGGCGAACTCGGTGTAGTCGGGGCGCCGCGGCATCTTGTGCGACGAGACCCCGATCCCGCGCTGCTCCGCGAGGAACGGCGCGTTCACGAAATTGACCTGATCCTTCCCGACGATCGAGCCGAGCAGCCCCATCAGCACGTACGAGGTCAGCAGTCGCGGCGCTTCCGCGGTCTCGCCCGCGTAGCGCACCTCGATCCCCTTGATGCCGCCCTCCGCGAGCGCGGCGGCGAGCCGCCCGAGCCTCTGACCCAGCGCGAGCATCGGGCGGAGCTTCCGGAACGTCTCGCCGCCGATCGCCGGAGCGTTCAGCGCGCGGGAATAGTCGCCCTCGGCAAGCGCGGCACGCACCGCCTCCGCGATCTCCTCGGCGACCAGCTCCTGCGCTTCGGTCGTGGACGCACCCAGGTGCGGCGTGAGCACCAGGTTCTTGGCCTCGCGCAGCGGGCTGTCCTTCTGGAGCGGCTCATCGTCGAACACGTCGAGCGCCGCGCCGGCCAGGTGGCCGTCGTTCAGAACGCGCACGAGCGCGGCCTCGTCCACCACGCCGCCGCGCGCGACGTTCACCAGGAATGCGCCCTTCTTGAGCTCCCGGAGCTGCGCCTCGCCGAACATGTTCTTGGTCTGATCGGTGAGCGGCACGTGCAGCGAGATCACGTCCGCGCGCTTCTTGAGCTCGGCGAGCTCGACCCGCTCCACGCCGAGATCCTTCGCCTTCTCCTCGGTGAGATACGGGTCGCTCGCGACGACGTTCATGCCGAACGCCTTGCAGCGCTTGGCCACCTCGCCGCCGATCCGGCCCGCGCCCACCAGGCCGAGCGTGCGCCCGCGCAGCTCGACGCCGCCGAAGTTGTTGCGCTTCCACTCGCCCGCGCGCACCGAGCGATCGGCCGCGGCCACCTTGCGGACGGTGGCCAGGATCAGCGCCATGGTGAGCTCGGCGGCCGAAACCGTGTTGCCCGCCGGCGCGTTCAGGACCGCGGCGCCCTTCTCGGTCGCGGCTTCCTGGTCGATGTTGTCCACCCCGACGCCCGCGCGCCCGATCACCTGGATCTTGTTCGCCTTGGCGAGCAGCTCACGCGTGACCTTGGTGGCACTGCGCACGATCAGCGCGTCGGCGGACGGCAGCGCGGCGTCGAGCGCCGCCTTGTCGTTCACCACGACCACCATGAAGCGCTTGTCGTCGAGCAGCGGCTTGAGCCCCGACTCCGAGATCCCGTCCGCGACGACGACCGTGAACTTCCCCCCGTTACCAGCCATATCGGCACTCATGCGGCCAGCACCTCCTCGAGGGGCTGCAAGATCCCCTCGAGAGTCTGAACCGTGTGGTCACCCATGTGGCCGATGCGGAACGACGGCTCCTTGAGCTTGCCGTAGCCGGCGCCGATCACGATCCCCCGTTCCTTCATCGCCGCGACCACGGGGGTCGAGGACTTGCCCTCGGGCATCATCACATTGGTGACGGTCGGAGAACGGAAGCCCGCCGGTGCGAGCACGCTCACGTTCACGCCCTTGCCGCGCATCTTCTCGACCCACGCCACCGTGGTGTCGCGCATCGCGGCGTGCCGCTTCCAGCGGCCCTCCATCGTCTCCTGCCTGATGCGCTCGAGCTGCACCTCGAGGGCATACATCGTCGACAGCGCCGGAGTGGTGGGCGTCTCGCTCTTCTCTTGACTCTTCTGGAACTCGATCAGGTCGAAATACTGGCCCTTCCCCTTGGCCGCCTTGGAACGCTCCATCAGGCGCGCCGACGCCACGCCGAACGCGAGGCCGGGCGGAAGCGCGAGCGCCTTCTGCGATCCGGTGAGGATGAAGTCGAGCTCCCACTTGTCGCTCCAGACCTCGGCGCCGGCGATTCCGGTGACCGAGTCCACCAGGATGACGACGTCGTCGAACTCGTGCACGACCTTGGAGAGCTGCTCGATGGGATTGAGCGCGCCGGTCGAGGTCTCGGAGTGCACGACAGTGACGGCATCGATGTCGCCCTTCTTCAAGCGATCGCGCA
>CAMCNM010000168.1 GCA_945876015.1 Gemmatimonas phototrophica | reverse complement strand
TCCAGCCCGCAACCGGCGGTGGCCAGCGCCACCATCAGTAGAACGAGAGAACGTTTCATTCGCCCTCCGGGAAGGGGTTCGAAGGGACGGTCGCAGGAACAAACGTAGCTCGCGGCGCTACATTTGCCCGGTTTCGCGCCCCCAACCCGTACCCCAGGACGTCTCCGGCCGTGATCCGGGTCACCTTTCTCGGCACCGCGGCCTCCCGCCCCACCACCGGCCGCAACGTGAGCGGCCTGGCGGTCCAGCGGGAGGGTGACCTCATGCTGTTCGACTGTGGCGAGGGCACGCAGCGGCAGATGATGCGCTACGCCACCGGGTTCAACGTGGGCGCGATCTTCATCACGCACATGCATGCGGACCATTTCCTCGGGATCACCGGCCTGCTCCGGACCATGGGCCTTCAGGGTCGCGTGGAGCCGCTCGAGCTGTACGGCCCCCCGGGAAGCGAGGAGACGCTCAGGGTGATGGTGCACCTGGGAGCGGAGCGGACTCCCTTCGATGTGCCGATTCGCGAGCTGGCTCCGGGCGACGCGGTCCGGCGCGAGGGATACGAGGTGCGGGCGTTCGCGGTCGAGCACGGGGTGCGCGCCGTCGGCTACGCGCTGCTCGAGGACGAGCGGCTCGGCCGCTTCGACGTCGAGCGCGCGCGGGCGCTGGGCGTTCCCGAGGGACCGCTGTTCGGCCGACTGCACCATGGGCAGCCGATCGAGGTGGACGGGCGCACGATTGCCCCGTCCGACGTGGTGGGCCCGGCGCGGCCGGGTCGCCGCGTCGTGTTCACGGGCGATACCAAGCCATCGAGGCTGGTGGCCGAGATCGCGCGCTCTGCGGACCTGCTCGTGCACGATTGCACGTTCGGCGAGGAGGAGGCGGAGCGCGCGGAGGAGACGATGCACGCGACCGCCGCGGGCGCCGCGCGCCTGGCGCGCGAGGCGGGCGTGCGCCGGCTCCTGCTGACCCACATCTCGGCGCGCTACGCGGACAACCCGCGCGCGCTCGAGGAAGAGGCCTGCGCGTTCTTCCCCGGAGCGCGCGTGGCGCAGGACGGCCTGGTGCTCGAGATCCCGTTCGCGGACGGGGAGGACTGACGGCGATGAGCGAAGCGAGTGCGTTTCCGCGCACCATCGCCGTGGTCGGGCTCGGTCTGGTCGGTGGCTCGCTGGTGCGCTCGTTCGCGCGCCTGCCGTCCCGGCCGCGCGTGCTCGGGTCGAGCCTGGACGCGAGGGACCGCGCCGGGGCCGAGCGCGTGCCAGGGGTGACGGTCAGCGCCGACGGCATGGACATCGTCGGTGAGGCCGACCTCGTCATCTACGCGGTGCCGATGGGGGCGGTGATCGAGCTCCTCGCGAAGCACGCGGAGCGGATCCGCCCGGATGCGCTCGTCACCGACGTCGCCGGGCTCAAGCGTCCCGTGCTCGAGGCCGCGCGTGCGGCCGGGCTGGGCGAACGGTTCGTCGGCTCCCATCCGATGGCGGGCGGGGAGGGGGCGGGCTTCGACGCCGGGCGCGCCGACCTGTTCGAGAACGCGCGTGTGTGGCTGTGCGCGGAAAAGGCGGCCAAAGCGGCCGCCACGAATCGGCTGGACGAGTTCTGGTCCGGCCTCGGCGCGCGGCCCGAGTGGATCGACCCCGACAAGCACGATCTTCTCATGGTGCGCGTGAGCCACCTCCCGCAGCTGGTCTCGAACGCCCTCGCGCTTGCCCTCGAGAGCGCCCGGGTGGACCCGAACGACCTCGGCCCCGGCGGAAGGGACATGACCCGACTCGCCGCGAGCTCGCCCGGCATGTGGACGGATCTGCTCGAGCACAGCACCTCGGACGCGGCGGGCCTCCTGCGGTCGGTGGCCTCGCAGATCGACGAGCTGGCGAAGAGTCTCGAGAAGGGAGACATGAAGAAGGTGGCGAAGCTGATGAAGCGGACGCGCGAGTGGAGGAGTGGCAAGTGATCGTCACGGTCCCCGGGGACAAGTCGATCACGCAGCGCGCGGTCATCTTCGCGGCGCTCGCGGAGGGGAAGAGCCGGCTGCGCGGCCTCCTGCCGGGGGCCGATCCCGCGTCCACCGCGGGCGCGGTGCGCGCGCTCGGAGCGGCCATCCCAGAGCTCCCTTCGGACGGCCGCGAGATCGTCGTTCAAGGACTCGGGCTCGGCGGCCTGCGCGCGCCTTCCCAGCCGCTCGACCTCGGCAACAGCGGAACGGGGACCCGGCTGCTGATGGGCGTCCTCGCCGGCCAGCCGTTCAAGGCGACGATGGTCGGCGACGCCTCGCTCTCCTCGCGGCCGATGGGGCGGGTCACCCGTCCCCTCTCCGAAATGGGCGCGCGCTTCCGCTCGCTCGAGGTGGCGGATCGCCTTCCCCTCGAGATCGAAGGCGGCTCGCTGCACGCGTACGGGTACGACCTCCCGGTCGCGAGCGCGCAGGTGAAGAGCGCGCTGCTGCTCGCGGGGGTCGCGGGTCGGGTGCCGGTGACGCTCTCCGAGCCCGGCCGCTCGCGCGATCACACTGAGCGCATGCTCTCGGCGCTGGGCGCCAGGGTGGACGGCGCCGCGGACGGCGCGCTCTGGCGCGTGCGACTGGAGAATCCTCCCGAGCGGCTCTGGCCGCTCGACCTGAGCGTGCCCGGGGACCTCTCGTCCGCCGCGTTCCTGATCGTCCTCGCGCTGCTCGGTGGCGCGAAGGGCGAGCTGACCGTCCGTGGCATCGGGCTCAACCCGACGCGCACCGGTGTTCTCCCGGTGCTGGGGCGCATGGGCGCGCGTCTGAAGATCGAGCCCGAAGCCGATCAGGGCGGCGAGCCGGTCGGCGCGATCACGGCGGGACCCACCGCGCTGCGCGCAGCCGCCATCGACGAGAACGACGTGGTCGGCGCGATCGACGAGATCCCGATCCTCGCGGCCGCCGCGGCGCGCGCGAGTGGCACCACGCGCATCACGGGCGCGGGTGAGTTGCGTGTGAAGGAGACCGATCGCATCAAGGCGCTCGTGCAGAACCTCCGCGCGGTTGGCGTCGCGGTCGAGGAGCTCACCGATGGACTCGAGGTCGAGGGCTCGGACCGCCCGCTTCGGGGAGAGGTGGACTCGTTCGACGATCACCGCATCGCGATGGCCTTCGGTGTGCTCGGAGCGCTTCCGGGCAACGCCATCCAGGTGCGAGGACCGGAATGCGTGACGGTGAGCTTTCCGGGGTTCTGGGACCTGCTGGGGAAGATCGGACGCGGATGACCGACGCCACGCGCGCAGGCCCGGTCGTCACGCTCGATGGGCCCGCCGGCTCCGGAAAGTCCACCACCGCCCGCGAGGTCGCCCGCCGCCTCGGCTTCCGCCATCTCGACTCGGGCTCGTTCTACCGCGCGCTCACCTATGGCCTGCTTCAGGCCGGCATCGGACCCGACCGGTGGACCGGACTCGGTCGTGCCGACCTCGATGCCATCGGCGTGGGGGTCGAGCCCTCGGGCGAGGGATTCCAGGTGCTGCTGGAATCCCGCCCGCTCATGGACGAGATCCGCTCGCCCGAGGTGACGTCGCTCGTCTCCACCCTGGCTTCCCTCGGGCCCGTGCGGGAATGGCTCCTGGCGATTCAGCGGGAAGCGGGGAAGCGCGGGTGCCTGGTCGCGGACGGCCGCGACATGGGCACGGTCGTCTTCCCCGGGGCGGAGGTGAAGGTGTTCCTCACGGCCGACCTGCTGGAGCGGACGCGTCGGCGGCTCAAGGAGCAGGGGGTGACCACCCCGACCGACGAGCAGGTCTCCCAAGAGGCGGCCCGCATCCGGGAGCGCGACCGGGACGATTCGGAGCGGAAGCTCTCGCCCCTCCGCCGACCCGAGGGAGCCCTCGAGCTCGACACCACGAGGCTGACCTTCGAACAGCAGGTCGAAACGATTCTGGAGCGGGTGCGGGAGGTTTCAACGGCCTCTGCAGAGGACGACCGCGCCCGGGAGTGAGCGGTTTTGATCAGGTTCGTGCTTTCAGCTGAAAGCGCGGCCGTCGTGCACTGGCAGACCGGCCTCGAGCGGTCAGTATATTGATGCGCGCGTTCCGTCCCCTTCCACCATGGGCCGGCCCGCACGACTTCGACAGCTTCCGGGAGTGACCATGAGCCAGCGTCCCCCACAGCACGTCTGGGACTATTCGGACTACGCCCGCTTCCCGGACGACGGTAACCGATACGAGGTCATCGACGGGGAGGTGCTCGTGACGCCGGCACCATCGACGTACCACCAGCACGTCCTGGCCAATCTCCTGGTGGCACTCCGTCTGTACCTCAAGCGCGAGCCGATGGGAGTCGTGCTGCCGGACGTCGATCTGCTTTTCGTCTCGGGCCAGTTTCTGCGTCCGGACCTGGTCGTCGTCGCGAACGAAGCGCGCGACGGGATCACCAACCGCGGGGTCGAGCTTCCACCCGCGCTCGTGGTCGAAGTCCTTTCTCCGACGTCCTCCTCGATCGATCGGGTGAAGAAGCCGCGACGGTACGGCGACTTCGGGATTCCGGAGTATTGGGTGATCGACCCAGAGGAACGGCTCGTCTGGGTCTGGCGCTTCGCCGCGGGGGCGAGCGATGCCGAGCGGGTGACGGGACGGCTGGTCTGGCATTCCAAGGGGGCCGGTCAGGCCTTCGAGATCACCCCGGAGGAGCTTTTCGAGCCGATGTAGCGCTCGTTCACGCCCCTCGTTGACCTCCCCCCTCTCCCCCCTCTAGGTTTCGTCTGCTCGGCCCCCGTCGCGGGGCCGCTCCGCGCGGCACCGAATTCGCTGCGATGCCTGGCGGAGGAGCGTAGGACCGAGGACCCGGGAAATACCCGGCCCCCTCTCGTCACCAAAACCCGGGCTCCGGCCCGGCACAGGTCCACCCGCCTCCCGCTTTCCGGGCCCAGGTGGACGACCCAGGCATCATGACCCCTCAGAATTCCAGCACCAGCTCCGATTCAGACGACGACGAGACCGGCGTGGCCGTTGACGCTCTCACCGGTGAAGTGTTGACCGGCATCAGCGACGACGACTCCGACTCCGACTCCGATGTGGCCGTCGTGACCCGCAAGCGCACCAAGAGGGCCGTTTCGCCCGAGCTGCTCAGAGATCCCTACGGGGAAGAGCAGCTGGACATGTCGCACGACGACTTCGCCAAGCTGCTTGGCGACTACGC
>CAMCNM010000167.1 GCA_945876015.1 Gemmatimonas phototrophica | reverse complement strand
GGCGGGTTGGTTCCTGCTCTTCGATCTGCTACGCGGCCGGCCGTTCTTCACTCCCGGCGCGCTGGGCTCGGCGCTGTTCCTGGGGGCGAGCACCGTCGGCGAGGTTTCGGTGAGCGCCACCACCGTGATCGGGTACACCGTGCTCCACGTGATCGCGTTCGTGGTGACCGGATTCTTCGCGGCCGCGATCGTGACCGCCGCCGACGATGCGCCCCCGCTGATCCTGGGCGCGGTCATGTTCTTCGCCGCGTTCGAGGCGTTCTTCATGGCCCTGCTCGCCATGGTCGCCGAGTTCCTGCTGGGCGCGCTCGCCTGGTGGACGATCGCGGTCGGCAACATCCTCGCCGCGGTCGTGATGGGGTGGTATCTGTGGCAGCATCACCCGAAGCTGCGCGCCGCCCTCACGACGGATCCGCTCGACCACACGGACTGAGGGCGTTGCGGCGCGTGGAGAAGGAAGGTCGTGCACTCAGCGTTCGTGGAGCAGGCGGGCGAATGGATGGTCTTCCCCGGCGAGTCGCCGAACATGCTCCTTGAACTCCGGCATGCCCAGGAGTGGCTCGTTGATCCAAATGCCGGGGCCTTGGCTCGCGTGAAGCAGCAGGACAGCGTGAAACGGGTTGATTGACCTCATGTGCAACGGAGTTCGTTCCGCTGCACTGATTTCACCCCAAGCAAGCGTCTGAAAGCCCAGCGAGGAGGTAGGACCCCGAACACCTCCCTCGAATAGGGTGACCTTCCAGATCCGAGTAGAGACCCAGAGGCCCGCGAAGACGAGACAGCAGCACGCCGCCCATACGACGAGGGCGTCCCCCGCGAGGCGGTACACGTCCATGTTAGCAGTGTCCAACCTGCGCCTCGTCAGAAAGACCGCCAGCGCTGTGACCAGTGCCATCGGAATCGGAAGGCGAAGGACCTCCCGCCGCATTGTCGTGCGATAGACGCCGACTCGATTACCAATGATTTCCTTCATCGTCTGGTTCAGGCCTCCGCTCCCAGCCTCCGCAGCACGGCCAGCATCCGCGCGTCGTACGGATCTCCCGCGGGATCGTCGTCCGCCACATCGACGTTCTGCTGCGGCGTCTCGAGCAGGAGCGGGATCCCGCGGCTTCGGGGATCCGCGAGCAGCCAGCCGAACGGCTCCTCAC
Source organism: Gemmatimonas phototrophica (assembly GCA_945876015.1). Classification (GTDB taxonomy): domain Bacteria; phylum Gemmatimonadota; class Gemmatimonadetes; order Longimicrobiales; family Gaopeijiaceae; genus UBA2988. Next base: position 4,069 of record CAMCNM010000167.1, on the reverse strand, counting down.
CGATCTCCCCGTCGCCGATGAGGCAGTGGCGATCCTTGTTCGATCCGAGCGCGCCGATCGAGTCGTTCAAGTGGAAGAACGAGGGCGCCTCCCCCGCGGCTTCCTCGAACTCGTCGAGCACGCGCGTCAGCGCATCCTGGGACGACTTGATGTCGTACCCGGAGACGAACATGTGGCAGGTGTCGAGCCCGTAGCCGGCACGCTTGCGTAGCTCTTTGGGGAGCGCGGCGAGGATCAGCCCGACCTCCCGTACATCCTTGCCGAACGTCGTGCCCGCCCCGGCCGAATTCTCGACCAGCAGCTTGGTGGATCCCGGCACGGCCGCGAGGGCGTGCGCCATCGCGCGCGCGACCCGTTCCGCGCCGGCTTCCGGACCATCCGGCCGCGGCGTGGCTCCCGGGTGGAAGCAGACCCCGCCGACCCCGAGCGTGGTCGAGCGCTCCATCTCCTTGGTCAACGCGGCGGTGGTGCGCCCCCACTTCTCGGCGTCCTCGGTGGCCGCGTTCAGCACGTACACGCCGTGCACGATGATGTGCTCGGGCTTCATGCCCGTGTCGGCGAGCGCCTTCTTGAAGCGCTCCACCCGCTCGCCGCGGATCGTGGACTTGTCACCATAGAACTTTGGGATCGTGGTGAAGATCTGGACCGCGGACATGCCCGCGCCGGCGGAGCGCCGCACGGCCATGTCGATCCCGCCGTTGTCTACCGGGTGCGTCCCGATGACGTGACCGGCCTTGGCCACGGTCAGCGCGAGTGCCGGGCCGGGTCGCCGGGCTGGTCGGGGTCCGTCCCCAGGAAGGCGCGCAGGCGAGACAGATAGAAGATCAGCCCGATCCCGAGGACGACGAAGGTCCCGCCCATCATGAGGGCGCCGGGCATGCGGCCGACCCACCAGGTCATCAGCTCCCAGGCGGCGAAGCCGAAGCAGAAGACGATCGCGGTGCCGATCAGGAAGCGATGGAAGCTGATCAGGGACATGGTTCTCCTGGGGTCACGATCCGGCCAATGCGGCTTCCGCTCGCTTCGCTCGCGCCTCGCGGGCTTCCTCTCTCCACTCCGCGTACTCGTCCTTGGTCCACCGGAACCAGATCGCGGTGATGGCGATCAGGTAGAGCACGAAGCCGGGGACCCACATGATCAGGCCGCCGAGCCGCTGATCCTCGAGCGCGGTCAGCGGGGTGATGCGCGGCGCCGCCTCGTAGAACGGATAGATCAGCCGCCCGCTCAGCGTGAGGAACGCGGCCGGGATCGTCATCAGCAGAGCGAATGCGAATACATAGAGCATGAGCATGGGCCCGTCGGGGATCTGCTCCAGCTCGGCCACCGGAGCCACCACGGGCCACCACATCATCACCGATACCGAGATGAACATCAGGTGCTGGACGATGTGGATGGGGTGGTGGGTCAGGGCGAGGTTGTAGGCCGCGGGCAGATGCCAGCCGACGAACACCAGGTTGTACGCGAGGAACGCCACGATCGGCTTGGTCAGGAAGCGGCCGGCCGCCAGCACCCGCTGATCCCGCACCGCGTGACGGACCAGCTCCGGGGGCAGCCCGAGGATCAGGAACGGCGGCATCACCATCATGAGCAGCATGTGCTGCACCATGTGGGCGCTGAACAGAGACTCGTCCGCCAGCTTGTGGAGCGGTCCGTCGAGCGCGAGGAAGATCGTCGCCACGGCGAGCCCCCAGAATCCGGCCCGCCAGGGAGCGACCGCGCCGCCCGGCCATCCGAACCGCCGCCGCGCGGGGCCCACCAGGTACCAGTACCCGAGCGCGAGCGCGAGACATCCGAGCACGACGCTCGGATGGATCTCGAAGCCGCTGATGGCGAGCGCGCTCTTCTCTTCCTCGTGGACGAGAAGCGCGGAAAGGATCGCCATGGAGGGCACTGCTTCTCGGACCGCTAGACGCGGAAGCGGGGCAGGTAGTGGTAGAGGATCACCAGCGCGGAAACCATGAAGATCGCGAGCGATATCCCGGCGATGAACAGTCCGGTGAAGATCCTGGAGTCGAACTTGAGGTGCATGAAGAACATCACCACCAGCAGGAACTTGCCGGCCGAGAGCGCGATCAGCAGGGGGCCCATCACGCTGCCCAACCCGGGAATGTAGAAGATCGCGACCTCCAATCCGGTCACCGCCGCCAGGATGCCGCCGATCATCCAATAGAAGCCGACCGAGGCGTGCGCCTGCTCCTCGTGCGGCTGGTCTCCCCTCCTGCGTGCCTGTCCGATCGCCTCGGGCTGCGCCATGGCTCGCCTACTGGATGAGGTAGATGAACGTGAAGATCACGATCCAGACGATATCCACGAAGTGCCAATAGAGTCCGGCGATCTCGACGTTGAGGGCCTTGGCAGGGGGCAGCTTTCCCCGGATGGCCATGATCAGAAGCGTGGTCAGCCAGATCACTCCCACGGTCACGTGCGCACCGTGGAAGCCGGTCAGCACGAAGAAGCTGGAGCCGAAGATGTTGCGCTGGATCGTCAGCCCTTCTCCCACGAAGTGCGTGAACTCGTACACCTGGAAGCCGAGGAACACGATGCCCAGCACGATCACCACCGAGAGCCAGGCGATCGTCAACATCCGCTTCGCGCCCGCCACCGCTTCGAGCGCGAGCACCATCGCGAGCGAGCTCATCAGCAGCACGAACGTCGAGATCGTGGTGAGCGGGATGTTCAGGATCTCGTCCGGGTACGGCGGCTCGACGGCCGCGCCCTTGTAGACCATGTAGGTCGAGATCAGGGTGGCGAAGAACAGGCACTCCGAGGCCATGAACGTCCAGAACCCGATCTTCCACGAGGGCAGACCGGTGGACGTGTAGTGATCGTCGCGCTGGCGAACGCGGGCCTGGGTGCTCATGACTTGCCCTCGAACGGGTCCTCGAACGCCCAGGCGAAGACGCCCACGGCGGTGACGAAGAGCCCGATCAGCGGCGCCCACCACTTACCGGTCATCACGAGTATCCAGGTCGCCGCCGTGCCGGCCGCGACGACGATCGGCCAGAACGAGTTGTTCGGCATCATGGGCTCGCGCTCGGGCTTGGCCAGCGTGGCGGCCAGCAGCTCCTCACGGTCCTCGTCCTTCCAGAGCGGCTCGCGGCGCTTCACGCGCGGCAGGCCGGGGAAGTTGTAGTGCTCGGGCGGCGAGGGAGTTGCCCACTCCAGCGTCGGCGCACCCCAGGGGTTGGGCCCCGCGCGCTCTCCGCTCCGCAGGCTCTTGATGATTACCCAGATCCACACCAGCCCGGACAGGCCGAAGATCGCCGCCCCGACCGTGGAGAGCTGGTTGAAGCTCTCGACGTTGAGCGCGGCCGCGTACGTCCAGGTCCGCCGCGGCATCCCGTACATCCCGGACATGTGCATCGGGAAGAACGTGAGGTTGAACCCGATCATGACCAGCCAGAAGTGCAGCTGACCGAGCCGCTCGTCGGCCATGCGGCCGGTCACCTTCGGGAACCAGTAGTAGAAGCCCGAGAGCAGTCCCATGAGCGCGCCGCCCACGATCACGTAGTGGAAGTGCGCTACCACGAAATAGGTGTCGTGCTGCTGCAGGTCCACCGGCGCCGACGCGTGCATGATGCCGGAGAGGCCGCCCACGGTGAACACCGCGATCATCCCGATCGCGAAGTTCATCGCGGTCGTGAACGTGATCGAGCCGCCCCACATGGTGGCGATCCAGTTGAAGATCTTCATCGCGGTCGGGATCGCGATGATCATGGTGGAAGCCAGGAAGAACGAGTCCGCGATCGGCCCCAGGCCGCTCGAGAACATGTGGTGGCTCCACACGCCCCAGCCGATGAATCCGATCAGCACGCCGGCGTAGACCACCACCGGGTAGCCGAACAGGGGCTTCTTGGAGAAGGTCGGGATCACGTCCGAGATCACGCCGAACGACGGCAGGATCAGGATGTAGACCTCGGGATGGCCGAAGATCCAGAACAGGTGCTGCCAGAGGACGGGGTCGCCTCCTGCGGCCGGCACGAAGAAGTTTGCCCCGAAGACCCGGTCGAACGCGAGCAGCACGAGCGCGACCGCGATCACGGGCATCGCCGTGACGATGATGAAGCTG
>CAMCNM010000166.1 GCA_945876015.1 Gemmatimonas phototrophica | reverse complement strand
CCTTCGACGAAGCCCACGTGGCCGCCCCGTTCGCTTATCACCGACACGAACGCGGGGTTGGAAGCGAGCGCCGCTTCGGGCAGCGCCTCGCGCGGCAGGAAGGGATCGTCGCCGCTCTGCAGCACGAGCGTCGGCACCCGCACGGTCCCCAGACGCGGCGCCGAGCTGCACGACGCGTAATAGTGCGCCGCGCCCTGGAAGCCGTGGATCGGAGCGGTCGCGCGCTCGTCGAACTCGCGGATCGTGCGCGCCCGGCGCACCGCGTCCATGCGCACCAGCGGGCCGAGCAACTCCGCTTTGCCCACCGCCTTCTCGACCAGCGAGCGCAGGAAGTGGCGGGCGTACGCGCGCACCAGCGGACCGCTCTCGAGCGCGTCGGCTCCCGCGCTCAGGTCGAACGGCACCGACACCACCGCGGCGGCGTCCACCAGCTTCGGGCCCTCCGCTCCGAGATCCGCCAGCAGCTTGAGGAGCACGTTGCCGCCGAGTGAGAACGCGAGCGCGCCGACGCGTCGCCCCGGCCAGCGCTCGCGCAGCCGCTCCAGCACCCAGCGCGGGTCGCCCGTCTCACCAGAGTGGTAGGAGCGCGCGAGCCGGTTGGCTTCGCCGCCGCACGACCGGAAGTTGAGACCGACCGCCGCCACCCCGCGCCGCCTGAGCGCCTGGTAGGAGAGGAGCGCGTAGGACCGGAGCGCGTTGCCCTCGAGGCCGTGCAGCAGCAGCACGATGGGCGCGTGGTCGAGTCCGTCGTCCGCCCCCCCACAGACAAAGTCCAGGTCGAGGAAGTCGCCGTCCGGCGTCTCCCAGCGTTCCCTGCGCAGCGGGATGGGGGGACGGGGTCGCAGGAACTTGCCGGCCAGCGTCTGCACGTGGCGGTTGCGCGCCCACGGGGGTGGGTGGAAGGGACGGGGCGTGAACGCGACGGCGGGACTCATGGCCGCGGAAGATAATCACTGGACCTGTACCTCGACTGCCTCGCGTGGCAGTATTCCGGCGGACCGCTCCGCCGCCGTACCTCCACTCGAGACCTCCCATGCCGTTGTCCGGTGGGCGTTTTCCGAAGCGTATCGCGTCGCTCGGGAGGATGCTGGCCCTCGTCGTCACCATGGTCGCCCTCGGATCCTGCCTGAGCGAGACCGGTCCGGCCCCGACCGACACGGGCGTCCCGTGGGAGCTGGCTGAACTCCGGCGCAGGACGATCTCGGCGCTCACGTACCAGGTGCGGCTGAGCGTTCCGGCCGAGCGCGCCCGCCCGATCGAAGGCGAGACGGTCGTGCGTTTCACGTGGGACGACGACACCGGACGCGACCTGGTGCTCGACTTCCTCGAGCCGTCCACGCGCGTGCGCTCGGTGGATGCGAACGGCGTCACGGCCCCCTGGCGTCCCGAGAACGACCACGTCGTCATCCCGGGATCCGCCCTGCGCGAGGGCGCGAACGAGGTGCGCATCGTTTATACCGCGGGTGACGAGGCCCTGAACCGCTCGGACGATTTCCTCTACGCGCTGTTCGTCCCGGATCGCCATCACTTCAGCCTCCCGGTGTTCGACCAGCCGAACCTGAAGGCGCTCTGGCGGCTCACGCTGGAGCTGCCCGAGGGGTGGGTCGCGGTGGGCAACGGCGCCGAAGACGCGGGCTTGGCCCCGGACGCCGCCGACGGCACGGGTCCCCGCCGCGTCTACACATTCGCGGAGACGCGCCCGATCCCTCCGTACCTCTTCGCGTTCGTGGCGGGGAAGTTCCAGGTGGAGGAGTCGGACTCGGCCGGGCGCCGCATGCGCATGTTCCACCGCGAGACGGACGCGGCGCGGGTGGCGCGCAATCGCGAGCAGATCTTCGATCTGCACCGGAGCGCGCTGGCCTGGCTCGAGGAGTACACCGGAATTCCGTATCCCTTCGACAAGTTCGATTTCGCGCTGATCCCGAGCTTCCAGTACGGCGGGATGGAGCATCCCGGGGCGATCGCGTATCGGCAGGACGGTATCCTGCTCGACGAATCGGCGACGCAGACCGACTTCCTCGACCGCGCCACCACGATCGCGCACGAGACGTCGCACATGTGGTTCGGCGATCTGGTGACGATGAACTGGTTCGACGACGTCTGGACCAAGGAGGTGTTCGCCAACTTCCTCGCGGCCAAGATCGTCCAGCCGTCGTTCCCCGACGTCGATCATGAGCTACGCTTCCTGGTCCAGCACTATCCCTCGGCGTACGCCGTGGATCGCACCGCGGGGACGAACGCGATCCAGCAGCCGCTCGAGAACCTGAAGGATGCCGGGAGCCTCTACGGCGCGATCATCTACGACAAGGCGCCGATCGTGATGCGCCAGCTCGAGGGGCTGGTCGGAGCGGAGGAGCTGCGCGAAGGCCTGCGTGAGTACCTGACCACGTACTCCTACGCAAACGCGACGTGGCAGCAGCTGATCGAGATTCTCGACGATCGCACCTCGGAGGATCTGGAGTCGTGGAGCCAGGCGTGGGTGGAGGAGGCCGGCCGCCCGACGATCCGCATGGAGCGCGATGTCACGGACCTAATGGGCACGCGGGTCACCCTCCGCGCGGAGGATGCGGAGGGGCAGGGGAGGGTCTGGCCGCAGACGCTCGACGTGGCGGTTCCGGAGGGGGACGCAGTCCGCGTGCATCCCGTGGATCTTACGGGCGCGACCGCGACCTTCGATCTGACCGAGCCGGAGCCGGCGTGGATCCTTCCGAACGGCGGCGGCTTCGAGTACGGCCGGTTCGTGCTCGACGAAGCGAGCCGAACCGCGCTGCTCGCAGGCGTCGGAGACATCGCGGAGGGGAAGGTGCGCGGAGCCGCGTGGGTCACGCTGTGGGACGGCGTGTTGGACGGAGGGATTCCGCCGGACCGCTTCATCGAGCGCGTGCTCGCCTGCCTTCCGCTCGAGCCGGACGAGCAGGTCACGCAGCTCCTCCTCTCCTACCTCCAGACCACGTACTGGAGGCTTCTGCCGAGCGTCGAGCGGGGCCGCCGCGGCCCGGGTGTCGAGCTCGCTGTCTGGAAAGGCGCCCGCGATGCGTCCACTCCCACGCTGCGCGCGTCGTACTTCGCGGCGTGGCGCAACCTGGTCGAGACGTCGGACGGCGCCGAGCGCATGCGGCGGCTCTGGGCGGGAGCGGAGCCGTCGCCGGTTCCGCTGGCCGAGCCCGATCGCACGCGGCTGGCCGCAACGCTCGCCCTTCTCGAGGTCAACGGATGGCGTGAGCTCCTCGAGCAGGAGGAGGCGAACATCCAGAATCCGGACCGGAAGGCGCGCTTCGCCTTCCTCCGGCCCGCGCTTTCCGCGGATCCGGCCGACCGCGAGCGCTTTTTCGCCTCGTTGGCCGACCCCGCCAACCGCGAGCAGGAGCCCTGGGTGCTCGACGCGCTCTATTACCTCAACCATCCGCGTCGGGCGGATCAGGCCCAGCGATTCATCGAGCCCGCGCTCGGCCTGATGGAGGAGATCCAGCGCACCGGGGACATCTTCTTCCCGGGCGCCTGGATCCAGAACGCTCTCTGGGGTCACGCGAGCCCGGAGGCCGCCGAGACGGTGCGGGCCTTTCTGGCCGCCCGGCCCGACTACCCCCCGCAGCTCCGGCTCAAGATCCTGCAGGCGTCGGACATGGTGGAGCGGTCGGCGCGGGTGGTTTACGGCTGGGGCGGCTGAGGAGCCCTCACCCCGGCAGCACCCTGAACCCCTCGAGCCGCGCGGCCATCGCGAAGCGCTCGTCGAGCGTCACCAGCTCCGCCCCGTCGGGCGTCCCTGCCCAGACCAGCGCGGCCGCGAGCTGAAGGGCATCCGAGGCGCGTAGCGCGTGGACGCGTAGCAGGCGCTGTGCGGTCGAGCGAAGCTCCTCGGAGGGAAGGATCTCGGTCCATCCGTCCCTCAGATCCGACACGAGGCCCAGGGCCTGACTCTCCTCGGCGACCGTGAGCTCACCCTCACGGCGCAGCCGGGCTGCCGCCGATGCGCATTCCACCGGCGTTCCCCACCAGGCTGCTACCGCCGGATCCGCATCGAACAATGCCCGCGTGGTGGCCGAGTGCTCCTCGTCAAAGAGGAGCGGGATGAGTGCCGACGTATCCCAGAATTTCACCAGCCCTCCGCGCGCTCCTCCAGCATCGACTCGAGCGCGCGACCCTTGGTATCGGCCGGACGCTCGGCTTCGAGGAATCTTCTGTCGAGCCTCCTGCGCGGGGGCCGAGCCAGGCCTGCCCTTACCAGATGCGCCGCGCGTCCCTCGAGCGCGCCGCTTCCGGAGAGCGGTGCGAGGCGTGCGACGGGGCGGCCGCGGTCGGTAATCAGCACGCTCTCCCCAGCCTTCGCCGCGGCGATGTACTCGCTCAGGCGCGCCTTGAGATCGCCGATCGATACTCTCTTGGACATGCGGGTCCTATATGGTTAAAGTATTATGACCAATATAGTCACTACAGGTTGGTCAGGCCAATGCTCATGCTGAAACGCGACCGACGCGCCGACTCCGACCCCCTTCCCGAGCACCGGCCGCACCGAGATCCGAACGCCCGACTGCGGTACGATCGACGTCGGGCCCCAGGCATCGTGCTTCACAGCGAGTCCGACGACGACTCCCACGGGGAAGGCGAGGATGCCACCGGCGGCCGCTCCCACGGATCCAACCTAGCCCAGGACCGGTGGCGAACTTCATCCGATTGCTACGTAAGCGCTTGGCGCAGAATACGTAGGGCGGGCGGGTGGGTGGGTGGGTGGCAAGACTCCCCGAGGGCTACGGGCGTCGGCTTGCACCTTCTGTCACTAAACGCCGTTCCCTGAATATGTGCTCTCCCAGTTGGCCGCCGATGGGACCATGTTTACATTGTTTACATGAGCATCGAGCAAAGAGACCGGATCTTGGCGTGCGCGTGTGATCTGTACCTGACCGATGGGCTGGACGGCTTTTCGATGAGAAAGCTGGCCCGCTCGCTGGGGGTCACCGCGCCGGCGCTCTATCGCCATTACGAGAGCAAGGAAAAGGTGCTGCTGGACGTGGTCGGTGAAGGCTACCAGACCCTGGTCCAATACCTCCATCGAGGCCTTCAGGGGCGCACCCCCGAGGACCGTTTCCAGATGGCGGGAGAGGGCTTCCTCGACTTCGCCCTCGAGCACCCGCGTTACTACGAGGTGCTCTTCATGGGAGTCGAGCTGCTCGCGGTGGAAGAGGTCCGGACTGCAACCGCCCACCAGGGGTGTGCCGTCGGCCAGTTCTGGAAC
>CAMCNM010000165.1 GCA_945876015.1 Gemmatimonas phototrophica | reverse complement strand
CTTCCGGTCCGCGCGGGGCTGCTCGACCGCGCACCCACGCAGCTCGCGCTCGGGATCGAGCGGCTCCAGCACCTGCTGCGCGATCAGCGCGAGCGCGAGGCCGAGCGAGCGACCCTCCGGCGGGACTCGGACACGCTGGCCGATGAAATGGGCCGCCTCGCCGCCGCGTGCAGGGTGGAGGTCCCGGACGACCCGATCGCCGCGGCCCACGTTCTCGCCGGAGCGGCCGCGGAGGCGATGCGACGCCATGCGTCGGCCGAGCGCGCGACGGAAGAGGTCGCCCGGCTCGAGCGCGCCCGCACGCGCGAGCAGACCGGACTCGATCGGGTCCGCATGACGATCGAGGGTCTCCGCGCGCGCTTGGCCACCCTGGGCGACGGAGATCACGAGGAGGGCGCGCGCCGCTTCCGCTCCCGCACCAACGCGGCGTCCGAGGCCGCGCGCATCCTCGCGGACCTCGAGCGCGCGCACCCCGATCTCGAGGACATCAGAGCACGCATCCGCCAGGCGGAGGAGGTCGGTGAGGACTGGGTCGTCGATGACGAGGCGGTGGCGCGCCGCCACGTGCGCCGACCCCTGCTGGCCGCGCGCGTCGAGACGCTCGCACGAAAGGAAGCGGCGCTCGAACAGGACATCGAGCACCTCGCGGGGGGCGAAACACTCGACCGCGTGGACGGCGAGATCGAGGTGCTCACCGAGCAGCTCCGGCGCCTCGAGCGCGAGCGCGACCGCAAGCACGTGCTCGGCCGCATCATCCGAGAGGCTGATCGCCGCTTCCGCGAGCAGCATCAGCCCGAACTGGTGCGGAAGGCGGGCGAGTACCTCAGCGCGATCACCGCGGGTCGCTACGAGCGCCTCCTGCTCTCCGACGGCGACGGCGACCTCACGTTCAAGCTCCGCGACGCCTCGTCGCGCCATCCGGTCACGATCGATGCGCCGCTCTCGACCGGCACGCGCGAGCAGGCCTATCTCGCGCTCCGTCTGGCGGCGGTGGATCAGCTCGACAAGGACGGCGAGCGCCTCCCCCTGTTCCTGGACGAAACCCTGGTGAACTGGGACCCCGCGCGGCGCGACCGGGGGCTCGCGCTGCTCGCGTGCGTGGCGCGCGAGCGTCAGGTCTTCGTGTTCACCTGCCAGCCCGAGGCCGCGCAGGCGCTGGCCGAGCGCGGCGCGCGCCTGATCACGCTCGGCGAGTGAGCGCCCCCCTCGACGTCGAGGTGCGGGGACGCGGCCGCCCGATCGTCCTCATGCACGGGTTCGCGGCGAGCCGCTTCACGTATCGCTTCTGGGCCGACGACCTCGCCAGCACGCACCAGATCCACCTGGTCGATCTGTTCGGGTGCGGCTGCGCGCCATTCCCCGCGGACGGCCGATACGGACCGCGCGAGCAGGGCGAAGCGGTCCTGCGCTACATCCGGGAGAACGACCTGCGCGGCGTCACGCTCGTCGGACACTCGCTCGGAGGAGGGATCGCGCTGTTCGTCGCGCTCCGCCTCCAGGAACTGGGCGAGACCGATCGCCTCGCGGGCATCGTGAGCGTGGCGGGCGCCGCGTACGTGCAGGCGCTCCCCAAGTTCATCGGTCTCGTCCGACTCCCGTGGATCGGACGATGGCTCCTGCGCGCGATCGGCCCCGAGCGCGTCATCCCCGCCGTGCTCAGATCCATTCTGTATGATCCGAGCTCGATCACGCCCGAGCAGATCGATGGGTACGCCGCTCCGCTGCGCGAGTGGGAGCGGCGGCGGGCCGTGGTGGAGACAGCGCGGCACATCGTGCCCGAGGGGATCGAGGATCTCGAGCGGAGATGGCGCACGATCCAGGCGCCGGCGCTCCTCCTGTGGGGGCGCCAAGACTACGTCGTCCCGCTGTGGGTGGGTGAGCGCCTTGCGCGGGAGCTGCCGAACTCCGAGCTGGTCGTTTTCGAGCGCTGCGGGCACATCCCGCCCGAGGAACGCGCGGAGGAGTCGCTCGTGCATGTGCGGCGGTTTCTACGGCGGATCGCGTGAGACGCTCAACCATCGGCACGCTCACCGCGCTTGCACTGTGCGCCGCCGCGCCACCCGCGCTCGTCGCACAAGACGCGCTGAGCGTGGCCACCATGGCCACCCTCGACTGGGCGCCTGGCAGCGTCCCGAGTTGCTCAGATACGACCGACTGGAAGGACTGTCGATCGGCGCGCGCGGCGCGGTTCGCTTCGGGCTGACGGGCGCTCCGTTCACTGCGGCGCTCACAGCACGGATGGGCACCGCGGACCGCGAGCCTCGCTTCGTCCTTTCGCTCGAGCGGGAGACGGTGTCGCACGCGTTCGCGCTCTCCATCTACCGCGAGCTCCAGACGGTCGAGCCGGCCGCGCGCGCTCGAGCTCGGCAACTCGGTGACCGCGGGCGTGTTCGGCCGCGACGATGGCGACTACTTCGAGGCCGGGGGCGCCGCGCTGACCTGGACGCCACCCTCGGCACACCGCGCCCGGTACCGCGTGCGCGTCTTCGCGGAGCGGCAGGAGCCGGTCGCCAGCGCGACTGACGTCAGCCTGTTCCACTGGTGGGGTTGGGACGACGGCCTCCGAGCGGCCACGCTGGCCGCGCGTGCCGCCCAGGCTGGGCTCGAGGCCATGATCTCGCCGTGGTGGGGCGGCGACCCCACCCGGCCGGCGGGCGGGTTCGAGCTGGCGCTCCACGGCGAGCGCGGCGACTTCGACTTCGCGCGCGTTCGCGTGGGACTCCGCGCGGTCGTCCCGCTGCCCGCTAGCGCGCGCCTGGATCTGTCGGCCGGAGCCGGTCGCACGGACGGCGCCGCGCCGCCCCAACGCCGCTGGATTCTCGGTGGACCGACGAGCCTGCGCGGCTTCGCTCCGGGCATCGCGGTGGGTCCAACGTTCCTGAGCGGCCGCGCCGAGCTGACCCGCCCGCTGCGCGAGCTGCCGTGGGTCCGCGCGGTGGACCTCACCCTGTTCGCGGACGGCAGCTGGGCGGGAGAGACCGGCCGCGTGCGCTGGACGGACGCGATCGCGTCGGCCGAAGTCGGGCTGTCGATCCTGGACGGAGTCCTGAGGCTCGACGCGGCCTGGGGCTGGAAGGGACCGGCCGGCCGGCGCCTCGACCTCTACTTCGGGGGCCCACGTTGAGGCGCCTGGTCGGTCTCGCGCTGCCGCTCCTCGCGGTCGGCTGCTCGCTGCCGCTCACCCGTCCGGCGCCCGGCGGCCCCATTCCGGTGGCCTGCTGCTCCGTGTCAGGTGCCCCGGTCGAGATCACCTATCTCGGAATCGGAGGATGGGTGATCCGGCGCGGCGACGTCGTGCTCCTCACTGCGCCACTCTTCAGCGATCCATCGCTGCTGCGCACCGGCCTGGATGAAGTCGCTCCGGACACCGCACGCATCGACGGGATGCTGGACACCCTGGGCGTGGATCTCGGCGACGTGTCGGCGATCCTGTCCGGCCACGGGCACTACGATCATCTGGTAGACGTGCCTTTCGTGATTACCCGGCACGCGCCGGGCGCACGCTTCCTCCTGAACCGCACCTCTGCGCACCAGATCGCCGCGTGGGGACTCGAGGACCGCCTCGTCGTCGTGGACGACAGCGCGGGCGACGCGCGCACCGCGGGACGATGGATCCAGGTGGGCGATGGACTCCGCGTCATGCCGCTCCACTCGGCGCACGCGCCCCAGTTCGCAGGCAACCTGCTCTTCCACGGCCGGGGCGACCGCGACATGGCGCGTCGTTCCCGCACCGCGGCAGAGTGGCTCGACGGCGAGTCGTTCGCGTACCTGGTGGACTTCCTCGAGGGCGGCCGGGTCGTCTTCCGACTCTATTATCAGGACGCGGTCGCGGAAGCGCCGGCGGGATTCGTGGCCGACTCGCTGCTCTGGCCCGAGGGCCCCGACCGGCGGCGGGTCGATGTCGCGATTCTGGTCCCCTCCACCTACGCGGAGGTTCGTTCGCGCGCAGCGCGTACGTACGGTGGGGCAACGGTGTCGGGTCACCGGGCGTCCTGAACTACGGAGACTGCCTCTCGTACGGCGTAGCGATGGCCGAGGGGCAGACGCTGCTCTTCAAGGGCGAGGACTTCTCCCAGACGGATGTGCCACCCGCAACGTACTGAGGACGCTGCGGTGCGCCGGCACTAGCGTGATGAATTGCTCTCCGGCTCGAACCCCCCACAGCTCCGCACCGGAAGCGACGGATACTTGGGGAAGCGTGGATCTTCGGCCGACTTCTCACACAAGAGAAAGGACGATCCGCGCCGGCTCTCGACCCAGCGGTGGTGCGTGCAGACCTCGCAGATCCCAGCGGCGAGGGCGCTCACGCCGGACGAATCCCGAGCACCGCGACCTGCCGCTCGGCGCGGCCGCCCCGGTGCGAGAAGAACGGCGAGCCGCCGCACTTCGTGCAGTACGTGGACACCGTGATGCGATCCTCCTCCACCCCCGCGCGCCGCGCGCGCCCGGCCAGATGCGCGCGCAGATCGACCGGCTCGGGGCGGCCCGGATCGGGCAGCGCGAGGCCACGATGCACTTCGGGTCCGACCTCGTAGCACGCGCCGCAGATCGCGGGACCGAAGTGCGCGTGCAGGTCCTCGCAACGCGCACCGAGCCGCTCGACGAGCATCTCCACGCCGCGCTCTAGGATCCCCGCGGCGATCCCCCGCCATCCCCCGTGCAGAAGCGCGATCACGCGTCGCTCCTCGTCCACGAGCGAGATCGGCACGCAGTCCGCGATCGACACGGTGAGCAGGAGATCCACCGCGCGCGTCACGTGTCCGTCGGTATCGGGACTCACCGACAGACCGGGCGTCGCTTCGGAGTGGAGGCGGACCACCGCGCCGTGCACCTGGTAGCCGTGCACCATCCGCTGGACGCCGGTCGCGCGGCCGAGCGCGCGCCACCGCTCCATCACCCCGCGCGTCTGACTCTCCCCGAATAGCGCCAGGTCGTAGGGCTCGGTCGCTCCGGTGTCCCCCGCGCCGGTGATCCCCTGCACCAGCCAGGGGAAGCGGTCCCGCCACTCGGGGTGCTGCCAGAAGGGCACGCCGGACTCAGTCTCCACCTGGGTTTCGCTCACGGTCCGCATGGCCCCCTCTACGCCCGAGGACAGGGTCGGGTCCAGGCGTCGGTTCGGGAACGCGATCAACCCGCTCCCGTCCTGCGGAAAAACGGCTAACTTCGTGCCAATGAGCACCATACCATTTGATGCGCAGAACGCCGGATACGTCCAGGCGTTATACGAGCAGTACG
>CAMCNM010000164.1 GCA_945876015.1 Gemmatimonas phototrophica | reverse complement strand
CGAGGAACATGTTCTCGCGGTACTTCCCCCAGTGCCCCGATTGCTCCCACAGCTTCTTGGTGTAGAGCAGCGGCGTCTTGATCTCGAGAAATCCCTCCTTCTGCCGTTCGCGGACGAACTCCTCGAGCGTGTTGTACAGGGTCGTTCCGCGCGGCGTCCAAAACGCGGCGCCCGGGGACACCGGGAAAAAGTGGAAGAGATCCAGGGCCCGGCCGAGGACGCGATGGTCCCGGCGGCGCGCCTCCTCGATCCGGTGCAGGTGCGCGGCGAGGTCGGCCTCCTTCCAGAAGGCCGTGCCGTAGATGCGCTGCAGCATCTGACGGCGCTCGTCACCCCTCCAGTAGGCGCCCGCGCCGTGCAACAGCTTGAAGTGCCTGAGCCGCCCCGTGCTCGGGACGTGCGGTCCTCGGCACAAGTCGAAGAACGGTCCGTTCCGGTAGACCGTGATCTCCTCTCCGTCGGCCAGCTCCTCGAGGCGCTC
Source organism: Gemmatimonas phototrophica (assembly GCA_945876015.1). Classification (GTDB taxonomy): domain Bacteria; phylum Gemmatimonadota; class Gemmatimonadetes; order Longimicrobiales; family Gaopeijiaceae; genus UBA2988. Next base: position 4,770 of record CAMCNM010000164.1, on the reverse strand, counting down.
GAGCTTGAGGGGATCGCCCGCGAACAGATCCCGCGCCTCCTCGCGCGTGACGCGCTCCCGCTCGAACGGCATGTCGGCCTCGACCACCACGCGCATGCGCGCCTCGAAGGCCGCCAGATCGTCCGGCGTGAACGGAGCGTCCACGCCGAAGTCGTAGTAGAAGCCGTCCTCGATGGCCGGACCGAAGCCGATCGCGGCGCCGGGACGAAGCTCGCGCACCGCGGTCGCGAGGACGTGGGCGGCCGAGTGGCGCAGCACCGCGAGCGCCTCGGGATCCTTCTCGGTGAGGATCCGCACCGACACGTCGCGGGACGGCGCGTACATGAGGTCCCGGACCTCCCCATCCACCGCGGCCGCCACGGCGGCCTTGGCCAGCCCCGGACCGATCGCCCGCGCCAGATCGAGCAGCGACGACTCCGCGGGCAGCTCCCGAACGCTCCCGTCGGGAAGCGTGAATCGGATCGCTTGCTGGGTCATGGCTCTCTGGCTCTATGGGACTACGGAAGATCGGCGCCAGGGATTCTGACACGGATGGCGTCGGGGATCAACGCCCTACAAAACGAAGGGCGGTGAAGAAGGGACCCTCCCTCCTCCACCGCCCCGAAACTGCTTCAGCCAAAGCCAATCGTTACCGCGTCGGCGGAGTCTCGAAGAACACGTCCTCGAACGGCGCCACGCCCGAAGCGGCGCAGTAGTCACCGGTGTCGCGGAAGTGCGTCGACATGCACTGGAACGGCGAGCCCAGGCTCGACAGGAGCTCCACCGTCTTGGGATACGGTGCCCGCAGGAAGAACCCGCCCATCCCTCCGCGCGCCATGTCCACGGGGGACTGGCCGAGACGGCTGATCGCCTTCACGTCGGCGCCCTTCGACACGAGGTACTCGATCAGGTCGTTCCCGCCCCTGACCGCGGCGTAGTGCAGCGGCGTGTAGCCCCACGAATCGGGCAGGTTCACGTCAGCGCCGAGCTCCTCGACCAGGAATTTCACCGTGGGGAGGAAGTTGTTCGGCACGTTGTTCTGCTGGAACGCACCGAGGCCCATGTACCCGCCACCAGCGGCGGCGTGGATCGGATGCATGTTCGGCGAACCCTCCTCGAGGAACGGCAGTCCCGAGTCCTCCTGCTGACGACCGTCCTCCTGACGACGCGGCCGGAGGCCGACAGGGCCCCACGTGGTCGGCGTATTCGGATTCGCACCGTGCGCCACCAGCGCCTTCATCGCCACGAGATCCTGGGCGAACGCGGCGCGCCAGAGCGGCGTGGCTCCGGTGATGTCGAGGCCGATCTTCCCTTCCCACTCCCAGTGCCAGAGGTGGGTCTTCAGCGAAACGTTCGGATCAGCGCCCTTGTCGAGCAGGGCGTTCAGGACCGTCATGTAATCGGTCTTCTGACTGTCCTGCGCGCGCGGCTGCGGCTGCGAGGTGAAGCGCAGCGCCCACTGCGTCTGGAGGGTCGCGAACAGCGGGGAGACACCGTCCGTGTTGGTCTTGATGTTTACGTCGGCGCCGCGCTGGATCAACTCCAACGCGGTGTCGAACTGACCATTCAGGAGCGAGATCAACAGCGGCGTGCTGCCGTCGGCGCTCTGCTGATTGATGTCGGCACCACCGTCCAGAAGCGCCCTCGCCACGTCCATGTGGCCCGCCCGAGCCGCGTGCAACAGAGCGGTCATCCCGCCGGTCTTACCAACCAGAGATTCGGTCACCGGCATCGTGACGAACTCGGCTCCGCCCTTGTAGAACGTGCCCTTGCCCTCGAGCGAGGCCGGATCGAATCCCGCGATGACCTTGTTGATCTCCTCCTGCGAGCTCAGGAACTTGCGCTGCTCCGCGATGGCCGCCTGCTCCTCGGCCGGAGTCAGCGTGCGGCCCGTCCCATTGGCGCCCTGGCGAATGGCGGCGGCGGCGTCACGAATCGTCTTCGCCGCCGCGCGATCGATCGCCACACGCTGGAGAAGGTCAACAGCCTCCGTGCTGAGCGCCGGATCGGCGCCGTGCTGCAGGAGCACCTTCACCGCCGCGGTCCGGCCCGCCGCCGAAGCGAACATCAGGGCCGTCTGCCCGGAAGAAATCTCCCGCGCGTTGACCGGCGCACCCTTCGCGATGAGCGCCGCAACAGCGGCCTCTCCGTTCAGCGCCTTCGCGGCGAGATGGAGAGCCGTGACACCCGTGGTCGAAGTGACCTCGGTCGCGCTCGCGCCCGCGTCGAGCAGCGCGCGCACAACCAGCGGCTGACCGGCTCCCGCCGCCAGGTGCAGGGGCGTGTAGGCGCCGATGCGGGTCTTGGCTCCCACGTTCGCCTTCGCACCGACCAACACCTTCACGATCTCGATGTTGCCTTCCTGAGCGGCCAGGTGCAGGGCGGTCAGTCCGTCGCCCTGCGCCGCGTTCACGTCGGCACCGTCCTTCAGGGCCGCCTTCACGGCGGTCACGTCACCACGCTTGGTCGCGTCGAGCAGCGCCTGGTCGTCCGGAAGAATGGACGCACCCAGGAGCACAAATGCGAACGCAGCGCTGGTCAGGTACCTCCCAAGAGTGTTTTTCACAGGCCTCTCGGAGCGGTGAGCGGGAATGCGTACGTGCTGTCGCCGAAGCGGGTCATGTCGTCATGCCCGATGCTCTGCATCAGGCTGAGCATCACGTTGGCCATGGGCGTGCCCTGCGGTGCTCTCAGGTGCGTGTCGCCCTCGAGAGCTCCGTTCGCGTGCCCGAAGAGAATCAGGGGGCAGCGGCGGTGGTTGTGCAGGTTCGGGTCGCCCATCGAGGAGCCCCAGAGGACGACGCTCTTGTCGAGGAGCGACTTATCGCCGTCCATCGTGGTCTTCATCTTCTCGAGCAGGTAGCGCAGCTGCGTGGTGCGGTACGTGTTGATCAGGTTGTAGTCCAACACGGCAGAGGGAACGTTCCCGTGGTGCGAGGCGCCGTGCCACGACTGGTTGGTTCCGCTCTCCGGGTGAGTCCGGTTCTCCTGGTCCACACCCTGGATCAGCGTGATCGACCGGGTCAGATCGGCCTGCAGCGCGAGGACCTGGAGGTCGAACATCAGCTCTATGTGCTCCTCCCACCGATCCGGCACGCCTGACGGTGCTTCCGGCATGGCGCGCTCTTCACCGCTCGAGTTGTTCTTCTGCACGAGCTCGATCCGGCGCTCCAGCTCACGGACGTTCGTGGTGTACTCATCGAGCGCGAGGCGGTCGGTCGCTCCGACCTGCTTCCTCAGCTCCGCCATCTGGCCCGCGATCCAGTCGAGCACGCTCTGGTTCTTCCTGATCCGCTCGGCACGATCCGCCGTATCCTTGCCGGCCCCGAAGAGCTGCTCGAACACGCTCCTGGGCTCCAGCGTCGCGGTAAGCGGCTGCGAAGGCGACTTCCATGCCATCGAGAACGTGTAGGCGCAGTGGTAGTTGTAGGCGCACGAGCGATCGATGCGCGAGACCGACATCTCGAGCGACGGGAGCGCGGTGTCCTGCCCGAAGCGATCCGCGTGGATCTGGTCGAGCGACTTGCCGCAGTACACATCCGCCTCGGTCTGGAGCGGATGCGACTGGGTCAGGAACACGGCCGTCGAGCGGTCATGGTCGCCGCCGATCTCTTCTGCTTTGAACGGTTCGGCCATCTTGCAGTCGGTCTGGCTGACCACCGTCATGTACTGCTTGTAGTCCTCGAGCGGCTTCAGCTGGCTCTGGGCAGCGAACTCCATGCCCCGGCCCAGCGTCGAAGGAGCGAACAGGTGCTGGGAATCGCCCCAGTCGTTGCCGCCAGCGCACCCCATCGCCTCGTAGATGCCGATGAAGCGGGTGAAGCCGTCCGCGGGGTTACGCCCGGCACGCCCGGCCGGAACCATCGCATCGAGCAACGGGAGCGCGACCGTGGCCCCGCTGCCACGGAGGAAGGTACGCCGCGAAAGGTGCTTTCCAGTGAGGAAGTTCATTTTTTGCGCCCCCGTCAGTTTGCGGTGTTTTGTGCTTGTCTCATACGGAAGGGCTCGCTCGTCACGATGCCCATGATAAACGACGACATCGTGTAACCATTCGACTCCGCGGTCCGCGTGATCTGGCGGATCGTCGGCTGGTCGAAGTACTGCATCGGACGGCCGATCGCGTAGGCCATCATGCTGTTCGTGAATTGCCGAACCAGCGGGACGGGACGCTTCATCAGCACGGCCGAAAGCTCGCTGGCGCTGGTCACCGGCGTGCCATCGTAGAACTCACCACGCGTGTCGAGCGCCTGCATGTTTTCGCGGACGCGGAACGCGCCGACCGCGTCGAAGTTGTCGAGCGCGAGACCAATCGGATCGATGAACCGGTGGCAAGAGTTGCACACCGGGGCAGCGCGATGGGCCTCCATCCGCTCACGAGTCGTGAGACGGCGTCCCGCCCCGGCCGACGGACTGGCATCGAACGCCGGAACGTTGGGCGGTGGCGGCGGCGGCGGCGTACCCATGATCACCTCCATCACCCACTTCCCGCGCAGCACCGGCGATGTCCGGGCGGACATCGAAGTGAGCTGCAGGACGCTGCCGTGCCCGAAGATCCCGCGCCGGTCCGTGGTCGGATACTGGACCCTGCGGAACTCGTCACCGAACACGCCCGGAATGCCGTAGTGCTTGGCCAAGCGCTCGTTGACGAACGTGTAGTCGGCGGTGAACAGCTCGAGCGGGCTCAGGTCATCCTTGATGATGTGATCGAAGAGCATCTCGGTCTCTTTGACCATGCCCTCGGCTAGCTGCTTCGAGAAGTCGGGGAACATGGAGTTCTCCGGCCAGACCTTC